>JAITMJ010000145.1 GCA_031277475.1 Flavobacteriaceae bacterium | reverse complement strand
CTTGGTTTGATAACGACAGAAGATTATGTAGAAATTACGAACTATTAACGAAAAATTCAGAAAATATGGTCAAATTATCCGCTATAAGATTATTGTTGAATAAAATTTAAACAGGCTCTAAATCTTGCCCTTTAGAAACTTCACTTGTACATTTAGAAACTCCATCCGAACACATAGAAATTAAAAGTTCTCCGAAGGAGAGGGAGTCGGCTTGCGAAAAAAACGCGGGTGTGGCTTCCAACAGCAAAGCAATGCCTTCTTCCGTGTTTTCATCAGCATTTTCGCCAATCCACGATTTTATGAATTCGGATTCGGAATATTTTATTAAGCCGTAACTTGGGTCTGAAATGTAAATGCGATTATTCTTATCAATTTTGTAAACTACGACAAAGTGTTGTTTATTCCAGTGAACAATGCAAGGAAAAGGCACCTCATTTTTTAGTGTTTTAAAATCTATTTTTACGCCTAAACTTTTAAAACCCAAATTTTCTGCGGCATCGCTTAAACCCAATAAACTGCTTCCTTCTCTTGTAGTCTCCGACAAATTTCTGATGTGCTGCAAAGGAATATTTTTCCCATAATGTTTTGCAACGATGCGCAAACAAGTGGGTCCGCAGTCTTTGTGGTCGGGTTGTTTGTAGAAAGGGAATTTCATTATTCACGGTAAAATTATAAATTTATTTTGAACTTAAAGTTCAGACTTGCAAACTCTTTTACCTTTTCCCGAATTTTGTTACTCAATTCATCATTGGAAATTTGTAATTCATTTTTGATAAAATTGTTTAAGTCTTCATCATTTTTTATTTTTTCCAATGCGTTTTTTAAAAGGCTAATATTTCCTTTTTCTAAAATCATATCTATCAAAATAGCCCCGAAAGCGTATTCTGATCCTATATTGGAATCAAATTTCGGGAAATCATCAACAAAATTGAGTCTTACATCATTTTTTTCTAAATATTGATTGAGTTTTTCAAAAATATAATGAAAAGACATTCCTAAATGAACATCCTCTCCTTTACTATAAATCGCCAATCCTGTTAATAAAAGATAATGTGCATCTTTATATTTCTCATTGATGACATGAATCAATTCGTGTCTATGGTTTTCTCCTGAATAGGCAGTTGTGTAAATGGTTCTGTTAGGTAAATCATACGCCGCACATCTTTGAAGAATATTTCCAACGATTTCATCGCTCATACCAATAATTTCGGATTTCTGACTGCAATTATTTGAAATGTAATAATCAACATTAAAAGGCTTTATATCAAATAAATGAAACACATTTTGTATGGTTTTGTCCGCCTCTTTAGCATTTTTTTTGTTAAAATTATAATCAACAGGATAGTGGTAATTAATTAAACCTACTTTTTTCTGTTCCCAATTTTTAGTTGACTCCAAAAGATAATTAGATAAATAATATTGTCCGTTAATCTTTTTTGCCATAACGTTTTGCGTTAAATAAAAATGCAAAAGTTTATCATCGTCAATCCAGTAGTAATGTGAGGAAATCCGATAACTACCATCTTCTATTTTTCGTATATATGAAAGTTGATTTTGTAGATTAAATGAATAAAAAGACGGATGAAATTGACTTGCTGATTCAAAAATGTCATAAGATTTATACTTTTTCACTTCATCGGGATTCCATAAACTTACGGCTTCGGAATTGTTTTCGCTTCTTTTGGTTAAATATAAATTCCATAAATCATAAACTTTTTGCAGTTCTGTATCTATTTTCAGATAATCTTTATACTCCTCCGGTAATGGGGCGATAGACACTTGAGAAAAACAAATTTCACAAATAATAATTGCAACTAAACTAAAAAATGGTTTTTTCATGGAGTATTTTGTTTAAATTATTAGGTATTTCCAGACACATAACACTTGGAACATTTTCCCAATCACAGAATCTTAAAAGTTGATAGCCAAATCCAGCTTTTCCTAAAAAAAGCCCCAAAATATCAGTTTTTCCTTCTGTGCCGTATATAAAATTTTTGTTTTCTAAAAATTCATTACATAAAAATTTTAGGTAGTTATTAACAATATTGAGGGTATCATCATCTTTATTACGGTAAGCAATAGCAAGTAAAATTTCCAAATTTCCTAAATCTCCATGACAAATACATTGACTATTTGTACCATCTAATATATTCAAAATATTATCTCTAACCATGGTTAGCTCTTCATTTATCCTACTATCTTCATGATATTGTTCAAATAATAAACGTCCCAATCCTATTCCCGCAGAGCCGTGACACCATGCAACGGAATCTCCATCTTTATTATTGCTCCTGTTGTCTTTCCAGCTTTTTATACTTTCTTTGAAAAAACTTCTATCATGCTTCAATATTCATCTTGTCGGAATACAGCATAAACTGTACTTTGCCCTGATTGGTAATCGCTGAAACAATATTTTCAAGATTTTGCCCTACAATAAAAAATATTTTGCGTTTAAAAATTAAACTGAAAACCTGCTTTCACGCCGAATTTTGAAACATCGGGATTTTGGAGATAGTTTCCGCGCCAATTAAAATCTACACGCAAAATCCTCAAATTTCCGAAACCGATATTTTCAATGCCAAAGCCGTATTCATAATAAATTTGGCTTGAAGGTGCCGAAAACCTGTTGCCTTCCACGTTGATGTTTTTGGAATTGTCGCTCAAAGTTCCGTAGGCTCCGCGAATAAATGCTAACTCTCTGAATTTCAACTTTTTAATTAATGGAATGTACGACAGGATTTTCCCGTTGAAATGCTGTTCCAAATTCAAAATAGCGTAGGAATCTGCTACAAATTCATAATAATTCAGTTGCGAAAAAGTGTTCGGAACAAGGCTGTAACTCTGGTTTCCGGGGATTACATTTTGAATTGATAAAGGAACGGCTTCAAAGGTTTTTCCGGCTTCGAAATTCAGCAAAGTTTTCCCCCAACTTCCCAAAAGTATCGGCTGAAAATAGAGAAATTGCAATTTGTTGTAATTAAAATCCGCATTGAACAAACCCTCCAAACCGCGTGTATATTGCAAAATGAAAGTCGGCGCCAAAGAAGAATGTTCGTATCTGTCGATTCCAGTTTGCGCAAATTTTGCTTTCGGTCTCGCCATCAAACTCAATGTGAAATGCGTGTCCAAAAGCGTGTGCCGAAGTTCGTTATGATAATAAAAATCGGTGTTAAAACTTTTGGGATTTGCAGATTTTATGGACTGTTGAGTGCCGTCTAAACGAATTTGAAAATTTTTCCAAGGCTCGATGGAAACGAAAAAATTACTTTGATTCACCGAACTCAAAAGCGCGTTTGTTCCTCTGGAAATAATGGAAGACGAGGCGAAAGTTCGGGACATAATTCCGTTGTCGGTCGTCAGTTGCACACCGAGTTGCAAAATATCTCGCCGCGTTCCGAAACCCATCATAAAACGATTGTTTTTATTGAACATCGCTTTCGCTTCGACGCCGTATTTAAACTGATTGTCTCTAAAACCAAAAGCACCGTAACCCTGAATCCGCCAAGTATCGTTTTGCGAAAAATACGTTCTGGCTCCCATTCTCAGGCGGGTTCCTTCTACTTCATTAAAACCAAAAGTAGAATACAAATCGCCGATATCAATGGCGTGTCCCACGTTGTAATAGCCGGATTCCAAGACTTCATAAATCTTTGAAATTTTTTTGAATTTAGGATTTTGTTGAAGCAAATCTACCATTTCATAAATTCCGGCTTCATGGGTCGTCAAAGAATCGCTCCGTGATTTTTCCCAATATTCATCAGGTTTTTTCAGGTTTTTTAATTCCTCGGTTTCTTTGGGTTCAAAAATTTTTTCGTCTAAATTTTGGTCGAAAAGATATTTGCCGTAACTCACGGTTCTTTTCCCGATAAGTCCTTTTTCGTCTCGGTTTTTTCGCAAGATAGACATATTGATTTCGGTGGTATTTTTCAGCGGAAGAAAAGTTTCGTCGTCGGGAGCCTCAAATTCCAATTCCGTAAAAATTCCGTTCACAAAATTGACGTTCATTTTTTTTGTAGATCTCAGCGAAGCCTTTACCACAGCGTATTTTTCGGCGGAAATAAATAAATCTCCCGTAAAAGCGAGTTGTTCCGTTCTTTTTGGAAAATATTTGATGTGAAAACATGGCTCGCCTCGCACGGAAACGGTGTCGATGAGATTGTAATCGTAGTTGCTGAAACCTTCTGTGGAAGAGAGCGGACTCGGAAAACCGATGTTGAAAAAATTCAGCGTATTGTCGTAAATATCAATTTCTTTATACAGTTCTTTCGCCGTAATGCCGACGATTTCGTTGTCCTCGAATCCCGAACTTTTGTTGGCTACGGCTTCTTTTTTAATTCTTTTTGTGGGCGAATTTTGTCCTGTGGTTTTGTACACGGCTTCGTTCAGAAACAGCGGGAGTTCCAATTTTCCGTTGGCTGCGGAATCGGCGTAATCGAAGATGAAATCCATTTTGTTAAAGATTTTTTTCTTCATAAAAGCACTATCGATATTGCCGAGAATAAACTCAATTTTTTCGTATTCCTCGTATTGATAATTTTTATATTTTTCTATTCCGTTTTGGCGTTTGTGTTTCCAAACCTGCTGCATAATTGCGAAAGCGGGATTTTCCTTCTTCTTTTTAAATTTCTTCGCCTGCCCTTGAATCACAACTTCGGAAACGTCCGTAGTTTGCTGTGCCTCACCGGAAATCGCCGCAAAAAAGAATATCGTAAAAAAAATCTTGAAATTTTTTATCATTGTGAAAAAACCGAATTGCAAAGAAAAACAAAAAATATGCTATTAGAAAAATCTTAACAAAATTTTATGATTAGTCGTGAGTTATGAGAAGATTTAAGAAGTTAAGAGATTTTATTATCTCAAAATTCGTGTTATTTTCCGGAACGCAATTCTTTGATTTCTGCGATTTTTTTATCGAATTTTTTAGCTTTTTTGGGATATTTTTCTTTCAGCGTTTTGTAGGCGTTTATTGCCTTTGAATAGAGTTTTTGTTCCACATAAAGTTGGGCGAGTGTTTCGGTCATCAGATGCGAAATATCTTCGGATTTTTCTTTTACAACGTAATCCGCATCTTCTTTCAGTTGCGAAATTTTCGGTTCGGTTTCGATGAATTTGTCAATGGCTTTGGTTTTAATTTCTGCAATCGGCAGTATTTCGGGTTTAAAATTTTCAGAGCGGTCAATTTTCAACCACGTTTTCCAAGTGCTGACAAACTGAGAAACATTGCTTTGTGAAATAGGTTTTGCTTCAACTTTTTCTTCTGCTTTGTCAGGCTGAGCGAAGTCAAAGTCTTCTTTCTTTTCTTCCGATTTTTTTTTCTCTTCAATTTTCTCCTTTGCTTTGTCAGACTGAGCAGAGTCGAGGTCTTTCTTTTCTTCGATTTTTGTTTCGGCGATTGGCGCAGTTTTCAAAACCGGAGATTTTTTTTCCAATAAAGAATCCGGAGTTTGGGTTTCGACGGACATCGGTTTCCAATGCCCAAAATGTGGCGAATCTTCAAGAATATTTTCTTTTTCATTAATAATTTTTTCAGATTCGATTTCGGAAGTTGGTTGCTCGTTGTCAGGCTGAACGAAGTCCGTAATTTCTTCGGTTTCGTGTCTTTTTATTTCGGAAAAATCCTGTGTTTCGGCAAAATTGATTTCGTGGTTTTGTTCGTTTTCTTCTTCTTCGATTTCGGTTTTTTTGCCGAGTTTCATTTTGGCTTCCGTTTCTGCGATTAGTTTTTGCATTTCAGTTGGCTGCCGACCGTTGGCTTCTTGCTCTCGACTTGTCACACTGAGCGAAGTCGAAGTGTCAGTGTCAGTTTCTTTTTCATTAATGATTTCTTCGGTTTCAAGTCCCCTGTCCTCCGAAGGGGGAAAATGTGGCAAATAATCGGAGTGAATATTTTCCGTTTCTTGAATTTCGGGAATTATTTCTTCTGAATTTTCGTTAATGGTTTCTTCAGTTTCAAGCCCCCTGTCCCCCAAAGGGGGAAACTGCGGCGAATTTTCGTGGATATTTTCTTTTTCATTAATGATTTCTTCAGTTTCAGTTTCAGTTTCCTTTAATTCAACTTCATTTTCAATATTTTCTGTTTCTTTTTCGTTAATGATTTCATCAGTTTTAATTTCAGTTTCATTATCCCGAATCTCAAAATCCTCATCTCGCATCTTGGAACTCGAACCTTGCATCTTAAAACTCGTATCCCGAACCTCGGAACTCAAACCTCGAACCTCGGAACTCGAATCCCGAACATCTCCGTTAATAAATCGGTACAAAATTTTCTTGTCCGTAGTGTATGCGGCGGTTTTGGAAAGTTCTTCGGCGTAGTTTTCGGGAAAAAATTTATGGATTCCGTAAAGATGCAACACTCTGATATTCTGAACGTAAGGTGTTTTTTTAATTTCGGAATTCAGCAAATCCAAATCGTTTGCGGAAATGGTTTTCGGAGATTTTAAAAGTTCTAAAATTCTGGGATTCATAATTTTTTACCAATCGGCTACAATATCGTTAAAAATTTTATTTATAATTCTTTCGTTCACGATTTTCACTTGTGTGGCTTCCACTTGGCTGATGTCCAATTCGCTGGCATAAGTAACTTCGTCGGTATAAGTTCTGTCAAAACTTTTGTCGGGTTCCACTTTGTTTTCGTAATGCACTTTCACGCTGATACTCAATTTGTTTTGCGAGGCTTGCAAAAATGCGCCGGTGGTTTGGCTCGTGGTTCCGCTGGAAATGGTGGTTGGTATTCCTGCCGAATAATCTACGATTTCGCCTTCGATTAAAATATCTGGATTTTCGGTGGTTCCTTTCAATGTGGTTCTTTGCAAAAATCGGTTTTGAATGTCGATAGAAAATTGTTGTGCGAGTGTGGGATTTACATAAGCGGCATTATTGATAAAATCTGCAATTTTAATGGTTTTTGTTTCCGGACTTAAAGAAGATCCGGTGAAACTGTAGCACGATTGAAGACTTATTGACAGAAGGCAAAACAAGTGTAGAATCCGAAACATTGATATGTAATTTTTAATCATATTAAACTTCATTTTTTCCGATTTCTTTAATTGGTTTGTTTCAGAAAACAAATATAAAAATATAAAAGCCAAAAAACATAAAAAGTCCCGAATTTTTCATAAATTAACAACCAAAAAAAATTTCTATCTTTAACGCCTAAACCATTTAATTTTTTTTATTATGTCGTATTTATTAGTACCCGTTATTTTTTTCGGACTTATCATTTTCTTCGCCTCATTTTTTATGGTGAAGCAGGAAACCGCAGCTGTGATTGAACGTTTCGGAAAATATCAATCTGTAAGACATTCCGGTCTTCAATTGAAAATTCCGATTATTGACCAAATTGCAAAACGCCTCAATTTGAGGATTCAGCAATTGGATGTGATTATTGATACCAAAACGTTGGACAATGTTTTCATTAAAATGAAAGTTTCGGTTCAGTATCAAGTGATTAGAACTCAAGTTGCCGATGCGTATTACCGTTTGGAAAATCCGGACGGGCAAATCACGTCTTTCGTTTTTGATGTGGTGCGAGCCGAAGTTCCGAAACTGAAATTAGACGATGTTTTTGTAAGAAAAGACGATGTGGCAATTGCCGTAAAAGGCGAACTTCAAGAAGCGATGAACAGTTACGGCTACGACATTGTGAAAGCATTGGTTACCGACATCGATCCCGATGAACAGGTGAAACACGCGATGAACAGAATTAATGCGGCTGAACGCGAAAAAACCGCCGCCGAATACGAATCCGAAGCGCAACGCATCAGAATTGTAGCCGTAGCAAAAGCCGAAGCAGAATCCAAAAAATTGCAAGGTCAAGGAATTGCCGACCAAAGACGAGAAATCGCAAAAGGTTTGGAAGAATCCGTAAAAATGTTGAACAGCGTGAACATCGGTTCGCACGAAGCCTCCGCTTTGATCGTTGTAACGCAACATTATGACACGCTTCATTCCATCGGCGCGAACAACAGAAGCAAT
The DNA here is from genome assembly GCA_031277475.1 of Flavobacteriaceae bacterium. Lineage (GTDB taxonomy): Bacteria > Bacteroidota > Bacteroidia > Flavobacteriales > Weeksellaceae > JAITMJ01. Next base: position 740 of record JAITMJ010000145.1, on the reverse strand, counting down.
TTGGTATTACTTCCCAATTCGCCGACCGCCGCCAGCCAAATGCTGAACGATATGATGATTGCGATGACTTCCGCTTCCAAACTCGAAGAAAGCGACAAAGGAAAATATCCGCCGCCGCCGAAAGACCACACGCACGGTTAAAATAAAAAAATCCTCAATCAAAAATTGAGGATTTTTTTTCAAACCTTCGTATCTCATGGAACGATCAAAGATGTCAAAAACTCAAACTTACCATTAACAAAAAGAGAGCAGCAACCGCCGCTCTCTTTTTGTTGATATTGCTCTCTTTTTGTTGATATTATTTATGCGAATCACGGGTTGAAAAGGCTTGAAATGCAAAGCATTAACGAATACCATAAAAATAATGTTAAAAAACAATGAGAAAAAAGCCGAATTTTCGTAACCGCAGGCAAGTAAAACGCTGCCTGCGGTTAAAGAATCACGTCTGATACTGCCTGAAAGGCAGGACAAAGCAAGGTAAGTCTCGCCTTTCAGGCGATGGTAGCGCTGATCGTCTTTCCCGTAGGCAGCACTACGTTTGCCTACGGTTATGAAAATCAAGCCTTTCAGGCTAAATATAATATTGTTTCAACCCGTGATTCACATTATTTATAAAAGAGATAGGTCAAAAAGTTTATTCCCAATCACCCGCATTTGCTCGAGCCGCAACTTTTGCAAATCAGACAGCCTTCTTGGTAAACCACTTCGCCGGAATTGCATTCGGAGCATTTTTGTCCGTT
>JAITMJ010000135.1 GCA_031277475.1 Flavobacteriaceae bacterium | reverse complement strand
CGGATGTACAAGTGGACGGTTTGGGGAAGTTGGGGGGTTATGTTTTTGACATTTCCGTCTTGTTCCGGATGCTCTCTCATCCATTTTTCGGAATCTATTTCTATCTGATACAAAATACCCTCTATCATATCTTTAAAACCTGATAAATTGTAATAATTATTTTTTTTGATTTCTTCTAATAATGCTTGGTTGGATACTAACTCGTTTCTCAAAAAGCCGCCGGGATTCCAATTTTGTAATACAATATGACCGTCGTCAATATCGTTTTTATCCCTAATTAATTGATCGTAATAACCAACATAAGCCATAACTTTTAATTTTTCCACTTTGGTAAATTCTTTTGATTCTTCTGTAGAAAGACCCGCCATATGATAGGCATAACCACTCAACATTCCCGCCAGTGCATTATTTTCAAGTGTTGTGTTTTCCAGTATATATTTCATTAAATCCTCGCGAATTTGCACTTTGTCGTAACAATCTTTTCCGGCAAACAGATGTTTTAAGACTTCTTCGTCATGCCAATTGGATTCAGTATATTGTTTTGATACTTTCTTTAATACCATTTCATTAATCTTTGGTTCTTTATCATACCCAAAAACCCGAACAAGTTGTTCCAAAAAGTCTTTGTCATTAAATAACAACCAGACTAAACTTGCCTTGTCGTCATTGAAAAGGTATTTGTTACGATAAATAATAGACAGAGGTGTAATATTTACTATTTTATCGTTTTCCAGCTTAGCAAAATCTGATATTATTGCAAGAGGCATTATGAAATTATATTTTTTTACAAAGAATACTCCTCCATATAAAAATTCCATCATAGTAATATCTTCCGCTGACATGGCTCCATTGTATGATGGAGGTATAACATAACTGATAAAATCTTTGTGATGTATTATCTGTTTTGAGTTTTTGCCCGGTAAGACCCCAAAGATATTTTTCATTCTTTCCCGGAACTCGTCATCAGAAATAAATTTAAACCCGCTACTTTTCAAACTGCTATATACCAACGGAATAACTGTTTGAAAATCTTCCTCCGACATCATATAATCTTCACCAATTTCCTCACCATCTAATATAGGAGCATTTAAATAGTCTCTTATTTTTTTTTCGTTTATTACTAATGTATCCATATTTATGTGTGTTTGAATGGGTGTGTTATTATCAGTTTTTAGCAACTCATTAAAATAACCATCCTCTAAATATACAGGGAGTGTGTTATTTATTTTTGAATTAATAAATATCCATTTCTTTAGGAGCACATCATAATAAAAATTGTCAATTTTAGCATTTTCTTTCAAAAAAACACTTTCCTCTGAGCATCCGTTATTAGAAGAAAGAAATTCCTTTTTTACCTGCGTACATACAATTGAATAATCTTCAAAATGGTTATTGATTATTTTGGAAATTTTAATATTATCATCTTCAAAATTATAAGTATTGAAATCTGTATTTTTATAATATTCAGTTTCCCAATATTTCTTTAATTGTTCATTTTTAGGAATAAAATGAATGACTATAATCCCCTCATCTTTACAATTCAAATACCTAATAAAAGGATGGGCAGAGATATTAGACTCATCAATGACTAATTGATATCCTCTTGTTAAATATTTTTTATTGAAAAAATTTATGGTTTCTGTTTTTTCAATATTATTTATTTTGACCTTCTGTGCTTCTCCTTTGCAGGAAAGTAACATAAAGATTAACACTAAATAATAAAATCTATTTAATTGCATTTCCATTTTCATCAAATTTTGTTTTCATATAATCTTCTGGCTGCAATCTACTTTTTCCATAAAACGTAACTACTCCAGCTCCATCTGAGCTTGCCTCAATATGACAATGCCAATTTTTACTCTGAATACCGTGTAATAAATTTCCTTTTGCATCTAATATTTGAGCGGCATTTCCTGTAGAACCGGATAGTGCTATTTTTTGTCCATGCTTTACTTTATCTCCAACCTTAACATAAACTTTATCTAAATGGCAATAAAGAATATAAACAAGGTTTCCATTTTTATCTTTCGATTTAACATTAACGACATTTCCTAATTTACGATATCCATATTGATTAGTTTTGAAAGATGTAACAATGGCTTCAACTTCACCACACATAAGAGAGTGTACGTCCTTATATTGTGGTCCACTTAATATATCTATTCCCTGATGCCCTCTTGCGCTTCTTCCAAATCTGTTATTATTTTTCCCATGATTATCACTACTTATTTCGGGATTATCCCAAACATCAGCATAATCAAAACATTGAGAACAATCATCGGGGCATTTGGAGTCTTTCTTTTCTTCTACTTTTCCCCACAAACACTCATCTACTAAAAAAACTTTTGAGGTAATATTGTCAAAGGCTTTTTGTTTCTCATCATAATTTGTGGATATTTTTACTCCTTTACTATTTTTTATGTCTGCATTATTTCCAACCCAAGGACAAATCTTTCCTTTTACATCTTTAGTTCCGTTAGCTATTTTATTGATTTTTTTCCATAAAAAGAAAATCATAGAAGTAGAAACTCCTAAACTTATTTTTTCACCCACTAAATCAGGATTAGCCAAAACATCTTCTTTTTCATATTTTATCGTGTATGGGTTACAAAAAGTATAAATATTTCTACCTGTTATTTGTATCAATCCCCTACCTCTAAAATTCCACCCATCATCTCCACCAGTGTTACCTAATTCTTTCCTATTACTATAGGCTGTATTTGTTATCATTTTCCAATTTGCACTTTGGTGTTGAAGATTGGGTTTATTATATTTTGTTTTTAATAACTCAATATTTTTTGTATCAATTCTTCCATATTTGAAAGCTAAATCATTAGGGGGGCCATAACGTTTTCCTGTTGTACTAAACGCGGAAAAATAATTTGGTAAGGCTTCCACGGCATAATTCATATTTTCCCCATCTTTTAAATTTAGTGCATCACCCGATTCAATTTTTGCCTGTGCAAAGAAATGTGCTTTGTTCCAACAAGTATTCATGTTTAAATCTTTCATGTATTTGTTGTAGGCATTGGCGGCGGCTGTTAGTTTATCGGTGTCGGCTTGGGGAAAGATGGTTTTTAAATCGTCTGCTGTTATTTTTTTCTCGCAATTCGGACATTTGTGTTCCTCTTTCTTCTCCGGCTCTGTTTTTCCTACGCTTGCCATAGATCTTCCGTCCGGTTTTTCTATAGTCGGTTCCTTGTCTTTGGTTGCGGTTCCTTTGGCTTCACCGTGATCCCATA
>JAITMJ010000132.1 GCA_031277475.1 Flavobacteriaceae bacterium | reverse complement strand
TTCCCGTTAATCGCAGAAAGACCTCCGGTTTTTTTGTTTTATACACTGAGAATACATCCATCCCACAAATATATACATTTTATTTAATATCAGTTGGTTATTATGGAAAGATGTCTATTTTTTAACAATTAGTTGATAAGGATATATATTGGCGGATGCGTTTTTTAATTTTAATAAAAAACTTTCACACAAATATTCCCATTCTGATTCTTGAATATTTTCCAAATTTTCTTTATTTCTGACGATAAAAATATCAATGCTACGGCTAAATCCTCCTTTTGAGGATACTTCTTTTTTTGTTCCTTTGTGTATTTCTATTTCTGTAATGGTATTTTTAAAATGATTCATTGCAAAGGCTTTGATATCGGCTATGGTAACAATTCTTCCTCTGGTAAGAAGGGCACTTCTGTATTCCATGATTTTATCTTGCGAAGATAGTTTTTCTCTTCCTCCGGCAGATGCTTGAATCATAATGGCAGTGGAATTTAAAAAATCGTTCCCTTTGCTTTCCTTTGTCATTATCGTAGCCGGTTTGATATTGTTGGCTTCTGCTGCTGCCGTAGTCCAATATGAAATGGTACACGGAATGCTCTCATCTGTTTTTCCGGAAGAAATAATGAGATACGGATTACCCTTCTGTGTGAAGTTTTTCTCTTTTGCTGCCTGATGAAGCGAGGCTACATTTTGATTGATTTGTTTAAGGAGTTCATTTATAGTATTTGATCCGATTCCTGAGAAGGCCGCCGTTTCGTCTTTAATCAGTTCCAAAAGATATTGCAACAATTCGGAGGCATTTCTATGGTCAAAACGGGAAACCCCACCGTTTCTTAATAGTGCTGTCATCCCATTATTTTCTGTATCATAATTTTTAATATCCAACCTTTTTCCGCTGTGTTCGTTCTGAACATAGTCCAAATCTAAAAAGTGATCTTCTTCGTCAATCGGAATAATATTGAGTCTTCCTTTTGTCCTGATTCCCATGCGTTTATTCTTAATGTTAAGAACCGGAACACAGTTCAGAGCAAAACGAACATTTTGCAGGATGTCGGGAATAATGGTTTCCGAAAACTTAAATTGTAACCAAATCACATCGTCTTCTTCTCCCGCTTTATGGTTCGGAAAATTTTCGGTAAATAGTTTGTTTTTCTCCTGCTTTTCCGAAAAATTAATCTTTCCTTTCAGAGTGAAAAAATTTTCGAGGTAGTATTGATTTGTTTCGTTGTAGATGTACTCTAAATCGGAATAATTTTTTGTAATAATGTTGTCCACATTCAATCCTTCATTTTCTACATTGTAGCCCTCCTGAAGGACGTATTCTTTTTCTCCAAAGTACACTTTTACCTGCTTGAGATAAAAGAAAAACAGTTCTTTCTGATAGGTATTGTTTATGTCTATGAAAAACATCAAGTCTTCTAAATTTTCTTTATTCGGAGAATGAATACCCATCCATAATTCCCCGGAAGTGAGATGTTTTTCGGCTTTCCCAACCGTATCATCGAAAAAGAAACTTTCAATATGGTTTAAAATATTATTGTAAGCGATGTATTTTATTTTTGCGGCAGTTAATTTTACCTCTATGGATGGGCTGAAATATACTTCTTTTATAATACTTTCTGCCGGATTGTATATATTTTGTTTTCGTATGCTCGTATTGAAACTATTGTATAAGGAAATTTTTGAATTATTTTCTAACGGGCTGACTTGAATAAGCGTTCTGGCAGGGAAAACACCCGAAACCGATTCAGGAAACATAACTTCCAACACCCGCTCTATAATTCTGGAACGGGAACTCTCTAACTCGAAACCCAATTTTTCTAACTCTGCGGCGCAAGCTGATAATAATAAACTGATGATGGGATCAAAAGATGTTTCTGCTTCTAATTCATTATAGCCCCACGTTCGGGCGGCTCTTCTTAATATACGGTTTTTGATACGGTCTTGATTCATAGTTTTTGTTTAAATTAATTTTTACCCGAGCAAATTATCCCAAAAGCCTTTTTTCTTTTCGGGTTTTGTGTCATCCTCGTCTTCTACGAGGAAACTGTATTTCTTCTTTTTTTCTTCTTTTTCTTTTAAAAGTTCTTCCGTAGGAATGTAGCCGACTGTTTTTCCGTCTATGCTTACGAAATCCCAACCCGTGGATGTGGTGTAGCGGATTTCTATCTCGTTTTTTACAGTTTTTTCCGAAAAGGAACTCCCAAAATCCGGGTGAGTGTATAGGTGGACGGTTGGGGGAAGTTGGGGGCTTGCATTAGAATCATTAAATGCTCCTCCGTCCATTCCCGGACGCCAAATACCGCCATTTTTGGTGTCTTCCCAGATTTCTTTAAAATCGGGAATGTTGTAGTAATTATTTTTTTTAAATTCTTCTTCATATCTCTGATAGCCACCATCTATTTCGCTTATTTTACTGTTAATATCAAAATAAAAATCAAGCTCTTTTGCTCTTTTGGTGAGGTAATAACCTAATTTCCCCAAAATTTCTGCTTGCTCGGAAAAAGGAATATCCATCTCAATTTTTTTGGTCATAATTTCCACTAAAAAATCTTGAACACTTTGATAATAGGGGTTTAATTGCTCATCAGGCAAATCGGTAATACTTTCTATAATGCCCATATTTAATTTTGCGTTGCCGGAACATTCCTTATGCCAAAGTAGTTTGCCAAATTCTTCTATATCTTTTACATTATTCTTGAGAACAAATGCGTTTAGGTCTTTATCCTTGTCATAACCAAAGATTTTTACCAATGATTCTAAAAAGTCTTTGTCATTAAATCTCAGCCAAACGAAATCTGCTTTGCTGTCGTTGAATAGATATTTGTTGCGGGCAATAATAAATTGCGGAATTTTTATAGTATAATCATTACTAGGTTTTATATCTATAATTTCTTCTAATAAAAAGAAGTCCGTAATAAAAAACCTTTTATTATCGCTAAAAATATATTGTCCTCTATCAACCAGAGGAAAATGAGAAAATAAATCGTCATTTTTCCACTGAAGACAATTGGTATCAAAAAATTTTGCATATGACCACGTTTTTGTTATGATGTTATGTGGTATAAATTGCCCAAAGTTTGTATCTGTAAATTTATATCCGTTTCTCTTTAACCCCTCATTTACCACTTGAAAGGATAAGTCTAAATCTTTAGAAGTTATTTCATATGAATCATCAATCTCTGTTTCATCAGATCCGATATTTTTTTGTAGATTGATGTGTTTTTTTATTTCTTCGATATTTAACTGTTCCATTGTCGTTGATTTTGTTTGTGTTGATTTTGTTTGACTAATGTGTGTTTCTTTTTTATCTTGTCCGTTACAATTTAAGAGAAACAAAAAAAATGCGGCATAATATACTCTCATAGTGATAATTTTAATTTGTTTTTCCTGTAGATTTTATTATAGTTATTCCATATTTGGAGTTTACAACATCTTCATTCGCGTATATATCAGTGTCTTTTAATTTATCTATTTCTTTAACTTCATAATCTGCCGGAATATAAAACCCATATAGTTTCTTAGTTTTTGAACTGCTCGTATATTCCCCATATGCGTCAAACCGAACGGTTTGATCTTGATTTCCTCCGAGTAAAATATATTCCCCTGATGTTGTCTTTCCATATAAAAAACCTGTGTGTCCTGTTCCATCGCTTGCTTTTCTATAAACTACGATAGAACCATAGATGGGTTCTTCGATTTTAATATATTTTTCATTATTTAAAGGAGCTTGTGAGGATGCAGATTTGGAATGTTTATATGGTTTGGATGTTTTTGAGTTTATGGTTTGACCAATACACCAATTCATGAAAGCGGCGCACCAAGGTCCGTTTACTCCATCAGTTGGCTCATATTGATTTCCGCAATATCTTAAATAACTTTTTGCTTTACTGTACATCGGTTCTTTACTTTCTTCACAACCTTTCATTTCTTTTGCAATGCCCAAAGCAATTTCCATCCACGGTGCTCTTTCTCCATCATTCTCTTTTTTTTCTTCTTCTATAATTTCACATTTTCCGTTAAAGATTTGTGTCTTTCCAAGGTCGTAATGTAGTGGTTTTACCTCTTGGCTAACTTCCCAAACGTATGTTTTTCCGTCCTCAAAACCATAACGATTTTCATACTGCTGTCTTGTATAAACCCATTTTTTCCTTTGGGTTTTCTCGCCCTCCTCTTTCATAAAGGACGGATTTGAGGCGTAGCCGTATTTCGTAGCCCAAGGCTCTCTATTAATATTTATGAGTCTTTGTGATTCGGATGTTTACTGCCATCTCCATCCGGCACAGAAACACTTTCGTCAAAGATAACATAATTTGGATTATTGCCATTGCCTACTGCATTGGGCTTCATCACCTGCAAATAAAAATCTTCAAAGGTTTTCAGTTTGTCTTTGCTTTTTTCAAAATATTTTTTTACATAATCCATCTGCTGAACAAAGGTCATTTCCCTTAATTTTGCCTGCGTGGTGCCAACGGATTCGGCAGCCGCTTTGCTAAATTGTATCAATCCGATATAACCTCTCTGATTATCTGCAGACGGACTGAAAGAACCGCCGGTTTCCAAATGCATAATAGACATCAACTCGCTTGCTTTTTGAGATTTGTCTTTTTCTCCCCATAATTCCGCACAAACTTGAAGTACTTTTTTTCGCTGCTCGCAAGTGAGTTTATTACTCCAATGAAATTGGTTTTCTTTTTTCTTGCAAAAACATTCTTCCTCTTTCTTCTCCGGCTCTGTTTTTCCTACGCTTGCCATAGATCTTCCGTCCGGTTTTTCTATAGTCGGTTCCTTGTCTTTGGTTGCGGTTCCTTTGGCTTCACCGTGATCCCATA
>JAITMJ010000109.1 GCA_031277475.1 Flavobacteriaceae bacterium | reverse complement strand
CCCGTTAATCGCAGAAAGACCTCCGGTTTTTTTGTTTTATACACTGAGAATACATCCATCCCACAAATATATACATTTTATTTAATATCAGTTGGTTATTATGGAAAGATGTCTAATATCAGACCACAAATTCCGTATTTTTCCAACCGAGTATTTGGGTTTCGTTTCGGACATAATTTTCGTTTCCGCCGTAAATCAGAAAAGGTTTGCTGTTTTCATTCAGTTTTTTGTAATACTTTAAACCTTTGAAAAAATCGGGAGAAATTGTGGCAGACGATTTTATTTCAATGCTTTTTATACCGACGCTTTCATCGAGCAAACAATCGACTTCGTTTCCGGTATTGTCTCGCCAAAAATACATCGGCGGAACGGTGGTTTTATTAAAATAATTTTTCTGTAAATCTGCCATAATCATATTTTCAAACAGTGCGCCTTTCGCCCAATGAAAATCCAAATCGTTCGCGTTTTTGATACCCAATAAACTGCAAGCAAGTCCGGTATCGTAAAAATAAAGTTTGGGCGTTTTCAGCAAGCGTTTGGAAAAATTGAGATGATGCGGTTGCAAAATAAAAACGATAAAACTTGCCTGAAGAATTGAAAACCAAGACTTTACGGTTTTTAAATCCACACCCAATTCGGTAGCGATATTGTTGTAATTCAGCAGTTGCCCGATTCTTCCGGCTGCGAGCCGCATAAATTTTTGAAATAAAAATAAATTGGAAACATTCACGATTTGCCTTAAATCGCGCTCTGCATAAGTTTGAATATAGGACGGATAAAAAAAATCCGGCTCGATATTTTTGTCGTAAATTCTCGGATAAAATCCTTTGAAAATATATTCGGAAGGATGGTTCATCGGAAAATCTGCTTCGGAAAGTTCCGAAAAACTGAGCGGCAAAAGATGTGTAACGAAAACGCGACCGGCAAGACTTTGTGAAATTTTTGCCGACAAAAGAAAATTTTGCGAACCGGTGAGAATAAATTCTCCGGTGTTGTTGCGGTCGTCGCTAATGGTTTGGATGTATGAAAAAAGTTCGGGAAAAAGTTGAATTTCATCAATGATTAATCCATATTTATGTCCGGTTAAAAAAGAACGCGGGTCGGATTTTGCATTTTCCAAAGTGTCCGGATTTTCGAGATTGGCATAATCATAATTCGGAAAACACATTTTGGCGACTGTGGTTTTCCCGGATTGACGCGGTCCGGTAATAGAAATTATCGGCATTTTTTTCGCCATCAATTTGATGTTTTCAATAATTTTTCTCTGAATCACGTTGCGAAGATAAGAAATTTTCTTTACAAATCCGGACTACAATTCCATATTTGTAATAAATTCTAAATAATTTGTTTTGTTGATGCTTTTAAATTCGTGTTGAGGATAGGCAGCAGCAAAGGAACTCGGAAGTTTGGTTTTTTTCTTTTCGTTCCATTTGAATTCAAAGGCGTAGAGCGTTCCGTTTCTCTCTTCGATATAGTCTATTTCCTGATGTGCGTGGGTTCTCCAGAAATATTTATTGGAATGGATTTCGTTGTATTCCACATATTTTCTACGTTCGGAAATCATAAAATTTTCCCATAAAGCACCGGTGTCTGTCCGCAATTCCAGCGATTTAAAATTTTGAATTAAAGCATTTCGAACGCCGTTGTCGTAAAAATAAATTTTCCTGCTTTTTTTCAGTTCATTTCTCAAATTTCTGCTTAAAGATTGCTGTCTGAAAATAATGAAAACTTTTTCCAAAAGTTCGATGTATCGTTCAATGGTTTCACTTTTCGCACCGATGGTATTTCCCAATTCGTTGTAAGACACTTCACTTCCCAATTGCAGCGATAATGCGGTGAGAAGTTTGGTTAAAACATCCGGATTACGAATGTCTTTATACATCAAAATATCTTTGAATAAATAACTGTTAGTCAATTCGATAAGTATTTTTTGAGCGTCAGTCGGATTATTCACTACATCGGGATACATTCCGTAAATCATACGTTGTTCGAGCAAGCGTTTTTCTTCTAAAATTGAGGTTGAATTTATCAATTCTGCGGTAGAAAACGGATAGAGTTTGTATTCAAATTTTCTTCCGGTAAGCGGTTCGTTCAATCGATTTCGCAAATCAAAAGCGGAAGAACCCGTAACGCACAGCTGAATATCGGGGATGTTGTCGGTAATTAATTTCAGAGTGATTCCGATATTTTCAACGCGCTGTGCTTCGTCAATCAATACTATTTTTTTATTTCCGATAAGATTTTTCAATTCTGTAGAACTCACATTTTCAAGAAGTTGAAGTGTTTCCGGCTCGTCGCAATTTAAAAATAATATTTCTGTCGGTTTGTTTTCTTCAATGATTTGTTTCAGCAAAGTGGTTTTGCCGACTTGTCTGGGACCAATCAACAAAATAGCCTTTTTTTGAAAAAAGCGTTTTTGTATCGAAGCAAATAATTCTCTTTTAATCATTTCGATTGACATTAATGCAATTACAAAGTTATTAAAATTTCCGATATAATGGAAAATTTCATATTAAAATTTCCGATATAATGGAAAAATTCACATTAAATTTTCGGATACAATCGCTAAATTCATATTAATTTGGCGGTTATAATGGCTGAATTTCACAATTATTCATGGAATTTTATAGGTTTCGCAGGAATTCCAACAGCAGTACAATTCGTAGGAAGGTTTTTTGAAACAACGGCTCCCGCTCCTATTATTGTATTTTCTCCTATTTCTAACCTATTAATAATTTTAGCACCTGTTCCTACATATACTCCATTATTAATTGTTACTTCACCGGATATGTTTACTGTTGGCATGAATGAGGAATATTTTTTAATCTTGGAGTCATGACCTATAGTGCATGAAAGATTGAAAATTACGAAATCTTCTATTTCAATATTTACGGTAATAATCGTTCCTGCACAGATTATATTGCCTTTTCCTATCTTGACATCATCTTTCCCCATGATAACCGAGGGATGAATTAGATTAGGAAATTCAATGTTTTTATTGCGGATATTTTCTATTATTTTTTTTTTGATTTTCGGATTTCCAACAGCAACAGCGATATTTAATGAATAATCAACATCATTAATTTTTTTTAGTTCACCTAAATACGGAAGTCCGTTTATATTATTTTCATATTCTTTGTCATCATAAAAACCCACAATTTCAAACTGTTTATTTTTTTCATTAATATCATCAATCAGCATTTTAACTTCTCGTCCAAATCCTCCGGCTCCTACTATGGCTATTTTTTTCATAATTTTTAAAAATTTCCTTTAAATTCCTCCGAAGTGGCGCGTCCGTCTTGCGTGATACCTTCGGTTTTGAATACTTTTTTGATGGTCAAAATTAAGATTTTTAAATCTAATAAAAAACTCAGATTTTCCACATACCAAACATCATACTCGAATTTTTGTTCCCACGAAATCGTGTTTCTTCCGTTCACTTGCGCCCAGCCCGTGATTCCGGGTTTCACATCGTTTCGCCTGCGTTGAAAATCGTTGTAAAGTTCCAAATATTCCGGCAAAAGCGGACGCGGACCGATTAAACTCATATCGCCTTTTATTACGTTTAAAAGTTGCGGAATTTCGTCTAAAGATGTTTTTCTGATGAATGTTCCGGCGGCGGTCAATCTTTCCGCATCGGGCAAAAGGTTTCCTGCGGAATCTTTTTTATCGTTCATCGTTTTGAATTTGACGATTTTAAAAATTTTCCCGTTTTTTCCCGGTCTTTTCTGAATAAAAAACGCAGAATTTCCATTGGCAAAAAACAGCCATAAAGCCACGAAAATAAAAATCGGGCTTAGAATGATGAGTCCGAAAAAAGCAACAAAGAAATCGAACAGACGTTTAGGATATTTTTTATATGTAAACACTACTGGAAGATTAATTTTTTCTGAAGATTAATTTTTTCCATAAAAACCAACAAACATCCTGTGGCATAACATAAAATATCCATCCAGGAAAACGAATTTCCGAGAACAATATACATTATACTTCCTTTTTCAAAGCCAAGTTTTTCAGCGATTTTAAAATATTGGGAAAATTCTATCAAGCAGGCGAAAGCGAAAATCCCAAGAATTAAAACATTTTTGTTTTTAATTTCAAAAAAAGAAAGTAAGAAAACGTAGATTAGCATTACCACAAAAACGTCTCCTAAAAATGCGCGGACAAAAAAGACGTGATTCAGCTTTGTAGCAATCAAAACTTCGATAAGGAAAAGGAGTGCGGTTGTTGCAAAATATTTTATACTGAATCGGAATTTCATTTTTTAATTTATAAAAGAGATTGCCAAGTTCTAAAGACAGCCGATTTAAAATTTATTTTTTCGTTTTTATGCTGCAACCGATGGCTACTGTTTTCGTGATTTTTATTTCTTCGCCTTTCAGTAATGCGTTTACGGCATCTTCAACATAACGTTCGGAAACATCATTCGGATTGTCATAATTATTGTCAATCGTGCCTATATATTTCACGATATTTTTTTCGTTTTCCTTTTGCAGAACGAAAACGTGCGGTGTTTTTGTAGCACCGTATTGCGGATAAATTTTTTGTCCTTCGTCCAAAAGATACGGAAAAGTAAAGCCTTTTTCTTTGGCTCGAATTTTCATTTTTTCCATGGAATCTTCCGGCTGAACTTCGGGATCATTCGGATTAATCGCAATCACGGGATATCCTTGCATTTTAAACATTTCATCGAGTGCTATAATTCTGTCTTCGTATTTTTTTGCATAAGGACAATGGTTGCACGTAAAAATCACGATAAACCCTTTTGCATATTTATAATTGCTAAAGGAAATCATTCTTCCGTTAGTATCTTTCAAGTTGAAATCGGTGGCTTCATCACCAATTTCGTATCCGTGGTTTCCTGTATTTTCGGAAAATTTCGTAAAATTCCAAAATCCAAAACCGATAAGCAATGCAAGTGTTAAAAATTTCAGTTTCATATTGTTTGTATTTAATGATAATTTAAAGATTTTAAGATTCCCTATTCCAAAACCATTTCATTGTTATAATTCGTTATCACATTTTCAATTTCCTCACGCCGCATTTCACCAATATAAAATTGAATTTTTTTGCCGTTTTTATAAAAACCGGTCGCGGGAATATCGCCACCCCAATCTTTATCAATCGCGGGAATCCACGTGTTCATCCTTTTAATATCGTCTAAAATCACAACTTCCGCGGTCAAGTTTTTATTTTTAATAAATTTTTTCACACGCTCCAAATCTTGTACCACATCTAAAGAAACCAACAGCATTTTAAAATTCGGGTCGTCTTTATGTGTATTGTTCACTTTCGTGAAATGCGGCATTTCTTTTACGCAGGGTGGACAAGTGGTTGACCAAAAATTCACAATCAAAATCTTGTCTTTTTCACTTTCAATGCGCTGCTGTAATTCTTCATATTTCAAAATCGGAATTTCGGTTTGCAGTTGCGCTTTGAAAACACAAGCAAAAAATAATACAACTAAAAACAAACGTCTTTTCATGGAGGCAAATATACAAAATTTTAGAAATGAGATGATTTCTAAACTTAGTTTATGATGTTCCGAAAAACAAGAAACAGCAGAAAAAAAATCACTGCTTTTTTTGAATTATCACATTACCTCATTTTCAAATCCTCGGATTTCCCGCATCGTCAAATTCTTTAATGATTTTTTTGAAAACGTCTTCCACCGGAAAAATTTCGTCTATCAATGCGGAAACTTGCCCGATTTCCAATTCGCCGTTTTCCAAATCACCTTCAAACATTCCGAGTTTTGCTTTTGCACGACCCAAAGTTTCTTTCAGCAATTCTACGTTTTTTCCGTTTTGATAAATGTTTTCAAATTCGTGGAAAAGTTTGTTTTTCACCATCCGAACCGGAGCCAATTCTTTCAAAGTGAGTTGCGTATCGCCTTCGCCGAGTTCGGTGATTTTATTTTTCCAATTGTCGTGAGCACTTGCTTCGGAGGTCGCCGCAAAACGCGAACCGATTTGAACGCCGTCTGCTCCCAAAATCATCGCGGCTTTCACTTGCGAACCGAGCGCAATTCCGCCGGCGGCAATCAACGGTTTGGAAATGTGTTTTTTCACATTCGGAATCAGGCAAAACGTGGTGGTTTCCTCTCGTCCGTTGTGTCCGCCCGCTTCAAAACCTTCGGCAACAATAGCGTCCACGCCCGCTTCTTCGCATTTCACGGCAAATTTCGTGGAAGAAACCACATGCGCCACTTTTATGTTTTCTTTTTGAAGAATTTTCGTGTAGGTTTTAGGATTTCCGGCGGAAGTAAAAACGATTTTCACTTGTTCCTCAAAAATAATTTTAATGATTTCTTCGAGATTGGGATAAAGCATCGGAACATTCACACCGAAAGGTTTGTCGGTTGCCTGCTTGCATTTTCGGATGTTTTCGCGAAGAATATCTGGATACATACTTCCCGCACCGATTAATCCCAAACCGCCGCAATTTGAAACCGCTGATGCCAATCGCCAACCGGAATGCCAAATCATTCCGCCTTGAATAATCGGATAGCGAATTTCAAAAAGTTTGGAAATCGGATTTCTGTTTTCGTTGTAAAGATTTTCGGCGATGCCGAAATGGATGAAGTTGCTCATAATTTGGCTTTGGACACAAAGATATAGATTTTTAAGAGGTATTTTTTAACGTTGTAATTTTACCATCAGGAATTTTCAAAGTTTAAATATGATTTTAATCAAATCTAAAGTATGATTTTAATCATAAAACAAATCTAATAATTAAAATTATTTTTGTTAAAATAAAATTATTCACACATGAAGCATTCCATTTTATATTTGATGATTTCTGCGGGATTACTTCTCGCAGGTTGCAAAGAAAACAAAGATGCAGCAACGGTTTCAGACGATTCCGAAACTACGCAAGCCGTTGGGCAATCCGGCGTGAAAGATGAAAATTCCAAACCGAACATCGTTCAAACCGCCGTAGGAAACGCAGATTTTTCCACTTTGGTAAAAGCCGTTCAAGCCGCAGGTTTGGTTGACGCTTTGAGCAATGCGGGACCTTTCACCGTTTTTGCGCCTACTAATGCCGCTTTCGATAAAGTTCCGAAAGAAACTTTGGAAGATTTGTTGAAACCGGAAAACAAACAGAAATTGGTAGATATTCTTGGTTATCACACATATGTCGGCGTATTGAAACCTGAATTTTTGCAAGACGGACAACAATACGATATGGTGGCTTCCGGAAAAATAACCATCACGGAAAAAGACGGAAAATTCTATGTAAACGGCGTGGAAATGTCTGCTCCGGTAGAAACATCCAACGGATTTATCTACGTTATCGGCGATGTTTTGATGCCTCCAAAATAGTAAGCATTCACATTTGTTAGACTTTTAAGAACAAAGAGAAAAGAATAAAGACATCTTTATTCCTTTCTCTTTTTTTGTTAAATCTCAAACACGCTGACCCTTCGACAGGCTCAGGATGACATTGCTCAGTGTGACAAGTCGAAGACCTCAAATCTCAAAATCTGTTATATAATTCTTCCACTTTATCCCAATTAATCACGTCAAAAAACGCGAACACATAATCCGGTCTTCTGTTTTGATAATGAAGATAATAGGCGTGTTCCCACACATCCAATCCCAAAATCGGAGTTCCGCCGCAACCGGAATTTGGCATCAGTGGATTGTCTTGATTCGGTGTTGAACAAACATCCACGGAACCGTCTGTTTTTTTGCACAGCCAAGCCCAGCCGGAGCCGAATCTCGTTTTAGCGGCTTCGGAAAAATCGGTTTTAAATTTTTCAAATCCGCCGTAGTTTTCAATCGCGGTTTTCACGTTTCCAATCGGCATTTTGTTTCCACCCGGCGTTAAGATTTCCCACCACAAACTATGGTTGAAATGTCCGCCGCCGTTGTTTCGAACAGCAGGTTTGTCGGTTCCCGTTTTGCAAATATCCTCGATGGATTTTCCTGCCAAATCGGTTCCTTCAATCGCTTTGTTCAAATTGTCCACATAAGCCTGATGATGTTTTGTGTGGTGAATTTCCATTGTTTTTGCATCAATAGTTGGTTCCAAAGCATCATAAGCGTAATTTAATTTCGGTAATTCAAATGACATAATTTTTATTTATTTAAAATTTTAGCCCTCAAAAATAATCTATTTTTTGAAAAGTATCCAAATATCCGGCATTATTTCAGGCTAAACTTATTAAAATTTCATGAAAATGATACCATTATTGTGAATATTTCTAATGACAAATAACCACATAGATTTATATATTTTCGTAATTAATGCGTTTGACTTGCTCAAATCCTATAACTTCAACAAAATCTTTTATATTTGTGTAAACCAAAAATTAAAAACTCATGATTAAAAGCGTAATCAAAGGAATCGGGCGTTACGTTCCGGAGAATATTGTTACCAATGAAGACCTTTCCAAACGGATGAATACCAACGACGAATGGATTACGGAAAGAACGGGAATCAAAGAACGCCGACACCGAAAAAACAGAAACGACAGCGAAGAAACCACCGCTTTTCTCGGTTTTAAAGCCTCCGAAATCGCTCTGAAAAATGCAGAACTTTCGGCGAAAGATATAGATTACATCATTTTTGCCACGCTTTCGCCGGATTATTATTTCCCCGGCTGCGGCGTTTTGCTTCAGGAAATGCTCGGCTGCGAAACCATCGGTGCTTTGGATGTGCGCAACCAATGTTCTGGTTTTATATATGCGATGAGCGTTGCCAATGCGTTCATAAAATCAGGAATCTATAAAAATATTTTGGTTGCCGCTTCGGAAATTCATTCTTTCGGATTGGATTTTTCCGATGAAGGACGCGGCGTTTCCGTGATTTTCGGCGATGGAGCCGGAGCCGTAGTTCTTTCCGCAACCGAAGACGAAAATGCCGGTGATATTCTCGCCGTAAATATGCACTCCGAAGGAAAATTCGCGGAAGAATTGTGTACGAAATTTCCCGGCTCGAAATTCGGCTGGAGCGACAGGATGAGGCGGGAACCGGAAAACGTAACCAACAAAGAAGTTTATCCGATTATGAACGGAAATTTTGTGTTCAAACACGCCGTTACCAGATTTCCCGAAACCATGTTGGAAGCCTTAAATTCTGCCGGAAAAACCGTTGAAGATTTGGATATGTTTATTCCGCATCAGGCGAATCTCAGGATTTCGCAATTCGTTCAGCAAAAAATGGGACTTCCGGACGAAAAAGTTTTTAACAACATTCAAAAATACGGAAACACAACCGCCGCTTCCATTCCGATTGCGCTGAGCGAAGCCACAGAACAGGGAAAAATAAAACGCGGAGATTTGGTGCTGCTTTCCGCATTCGGAAGCGGATTTACTTGGGGAAGCGTGTTATTGAGATTTTAATTTAATATCTTTCTGAATTATAATAAATGACAAAAAATACCTCCAACCCGATGAAAAAAATCACTCTGTTTTTCGGCTCTTTTAATCCTATTCACATCGGACATTTGATTTTGGCGAATTATGTTTTGGAACATTCGGATGCGGATGAACTTTGGTTTGTCGTAAGCCCTCAAAATCCGTTTAAGGAAAAAAAATCGTTGCTGAAAGACCACAATCGTTTTGATATGGTGCAACTTGCCTTGCAAAATTACCCCAAAATGCGGGCTTCAAACATTGAATTTTCGCTTCCGAAACCCAGCTACACGATAGACACTTTGGCTTATTTAAAAGAAAAATATCCCGACTTTTCGTTTAGTTTGATGATGGGCGAAGACAATTTGGAAAATCTGCACAAATGGAAAAACGTAGAAACATTGATTAAAAATCACCAAATTTTGGTTTATCCCAGAATTTTCGAGAAAGAAAAACCGCCTCAGAAATTACGGCACGAAAATATTGTTTTGTTAAAAGCCCCAATCATCGAACTTTCAGCCACGGAAATCCGAACGATGATAAAAGATGGGAAAAACTGCTTCTTCCCGAAGTTTTTGATTATTTAGACGGAAGCAGTTTGTATAAAACATAACACCCTGTGAATCAATTTTTCTAAATAAATTTCCCCAACGCCACGCTTGCAATGTAAATGCGGGACAAAACATTGAAAAACAGACTTTAAAATTCGGACAATAAAAAAAGAAAACTTTCGCTAAGAAAAATACGATAACTAAATTGATTTTTTTTATAGAATTTCATCGATTCGTATTCATAACCTCACTCAATCACAGGATTCCAGTTTTCGGGAACTTTCGGAGTAACATCATATTTTTTGTAATAGTTTTCAATTTCTTTCAGAATTTCCTGATATGAAACCGATGCAATTCTTTCATACGGAATTTTGTAACCGAAGTACATAATCTTTCTTTTAAAATCACCGGCTGCCAAAACAACTGGAACTTTTGCTGCCAAAGCCATATAATAAAACCCTTTTCTCCATTTTGTAACCCTACTTCGTGTTCCTTCCGGCGTAATTACCAAACTGAAATCCTCTTTTTGAAAAAGTTTTGCTACAAAATTCACCAAATCGTTTTTCTGACTTCTGTCTATCCCAATTCCACCAATACTTTTCACAATAAAACCATACCATGTTTTTGTGTGTTTGTCTTTGATAATCACCTTCAGTTTTTTCCCCAAACTCCAATATCCCAAATTTCCGAGAATGTATTCGGAATTGTGAGTATGCGGTGCTACAACAAGAATGCAACGGTTCAGATTGTTTACATTGTCATGAATTACAGTTTTCCAGCCGATGATTTTCAAAATCAATTTTGCTATAAATTTTCTCATAAAAATAGGATTGGATATTGACGAAGCAAATTTATACAGACTTGAGAATATAGACAAAAATAAAAATATTTTTGTTCCGAGTTCTGAGATTCGAGTTTCGAACAGATCAAATGTATTAAAACTTTTATATATTTGTAATTAAAAGAATTAAATATATTTAATAACTTCTCAATATTTAAGTATAATTTTAATAAAAAGGAGTTTTACTCAGCAAATGAAAAAACGTATAAAAAAGGAATTCCGTTGTGTTTTCGAAAAATAAGGATAAAATATTGGACCCTTTGCATTAAAAAAAAGATGGCAGATTAATGTTTTTTAATGCGTTTGACCCGGGTTTCAAGGTTCCAAGTTTAGGTTTTCCCCCGCTTTCACATCTCAACAAATTTTCCGATATTTGCAAGTCTTTTAAAAAGCCAAACGCAATAAGCAACAGGCAAACAACAGAAATATGAGCAAACAATATACAGCAAGTAGCATTCAAGCATTGGAAGGAATCGAGCACGTGCGTATGCGTCCTTCGATGTACATCGGTGATGTCAGTTTCAGAGGGCTTCACCATTTGGTTTACGAAGTGGTGGACAATTCCATTGACGAAGCATTGGCAGGATTTTGCGACACAATTACCGTAACCATAAAAGAAGGGAATTCCATCGAAGTTACGGACAATGGTCGCGGAATCCCCGTTGATTTCCACGAAAAAGAAAAAAAATCCGCACTCGAAGTCGTGATGACGAAAATCGGAGCCGGAGGAAAATTCGATAAAGATTCCTACAAAGTTTCCGGAGGTCTGCACGGAGTCGGTGTTTCCTGCGTGAACGCACTTTCAAAAGTGATGATCACGACCGTTTATCGAGACGGAAATATTTACCAACAAAAATATGAAAAAGGAAAAGCCGTAACCGAAGTTGAAATCGTAGGAAAATGCGAACCGGGCAAAACCGGAACCACCCAATTTTTCACGCCGGACGATACCATTTTTCAAGAATTGGTGTACAATTACGACACTTTGGCAACCCGACTTCGTGAACTTTCTTTCCTCAACAAAGGCATTACTATTACGCTGACGGACGAAAGAGAAAAACAAGCGGACGAAAGTTTCAGACACGATGTTTTCCATTCCGAAAGAGGTTTGAAAGAATTTATAGAATATATTGACGGAAACCGCGAATCCATTATGGAACACGTGATTTTTATGGAAGCCGAACGAGACAATATTCCGGTGGAAGTGGCGATGAGATACAATACTTCATTTAATGAAAACCTGCATTCCTACGTCAATAACATCAATACACACGAAGGCGGAACGCATCTCGCGGGTTTTCGCCGTGCTTTGACGAGAACTTTGAAAAAATATGCAGACGATATGGGTTTGCCTCAAAAGGAAAAAGTAGAAGTTACGGGAGACGATTTCCGCGAAGGACTCACCGCAATTATTTCGGTGAAAGTTTTGGAACCTCAATTTGAAGGGCAAACCAAAACCAAATTGGGAAATTCCGAAGTTTCCGGAGCGGTAGATAAAATTGTCGGCGAAATGCTCACCAATTTTTTAGAGGAAAATCCGAACGAGGCAAAAATCATAGTTCAGAAAGTAGTTTTGGCGGCAAAAGCAAGGCAAGCCGCGAAAAAAGCCAGAGAAATGGTTCAGCGAAAATCGCCGATGGGCGGTTCGGGACTTCCGGGAAAACTCTCGGATTGCTCTTCCAAAGATCCCGCAGAATCCGAAATATTTTTGGTGGAAGGAGATTCCGCCGGAGGAACTGCAAAACAAGGCAGAGACAGACATTTCCAAGCCATTCTCCCGTTGAGAGGAAAAATTTTGAACGTAGAAAAATCTATGCTTCACAAAGTTTATGACAACGATGAAATTAAAAACATCTACACTGCGCTCGGCGTTTCCGTAGGAACAGAGGAGGATTCCAAAGCATTGAATTTGAGCAAATTGCGCTATCACAAAATCGTAATTATGACGGATGCCGATATTGACGGCTCGCATATTTCCACACTCATTCTCACGTTCTTTTTCCGATATATGAAAGAATTAATCGAAAACGGCTATGTTTACATCGCATCGCCGCCGCTTTATTTATTGAAAAAAGGCAACAAAAAAATCTATGCGTGGAACGAAAAAGATCGCGAGGAAGAAACCTTCAAAATGTCGGCAGACGGAAAAGGCGTTGAAATTCAGCGATATAAAGGTTTGGGAGAAATGAATCCCGAACAACTTTGGGAAACCACGCTGAATCCCGAAAACAGAATTTTGAAACAAGTTACGATAGAAAACGCCGTAGAAGCCGATTCCGTATTTTCAATGCTAATGGGCGATGAAGTTCCGCCAAGACGCGAATTTATCGAGAAAAACGCGATTTATGCGAATATTGATGCGTAAAAATTAAATTATATTTAGTTGGGGCTCATTCTTAAAAGAATGGGCTTTTTGTTTCTCCAACAATCAACATTTCCTTATTTTTGTCTAATCAATTTCTTTTCTCTCCAAGTCTAAAAAAAACAATGCAAAACGTCGCTTTCATCATCAATCCTTTTTCCGCAAAAAAAAACTATAAACTTTTTTTAAACAAACTCCAAAAAAAAGTAGAACATCCGAATTTCTATATTTCCGAATCTTTGGAAGGCACAAACGATTTTATTAAAAAAAACTTTGAAAAAATCGATATTTTTGTGGCAGTCGGCGGCGATGGAACCATTTCCTCAGTCGCAAAACATTTGATTTCTACCGATAAAATTCTCGCTATTTTTCCGGCAGGTTCCGGAAACGGATTTTCGCGGGAAACGAATTTCGGGAAAAATATCGACCAACTGCTCGAAAAAATTAAAACCAAAAAATTTCAAGAAGTAGATACCATCACCATCAACGAACATTTTTGTGTAAACGTTTCCGGAGCGGGTTTCGACGGCGAAGTGGTGAAAAATTTTGAAAAAACCAATCGCGGACTTTTTAATTACGTCAAAGTTTCCTTGCAAACATTCTTTAAATACAAACCGATTGAAATTCGATTTTCCGATGAAAAATTCCAAAAATTCGACGGAAAATATCTGATGTTAAACATCGCAAACACCCGCCAATTCGGGAACAACGCCTACATCGCACCAAAAGCGGACGTTTCGGACGGACTTGCGGAAATCGTTTTGGTAAAAAAATTTCCGTTCATCCATTCGCCGACATTTGCGTTTAGAATGTTCACCAAAAAATTGAAAGCCGGAAAATATCTCAAATACATTTCTACCGGCGAAATCGAACTTTCCGCAAGCACCGAAAATTGGCACATCGACGGCGAATTTTGCAAAATTCCTTCGCCCGTAAACATTAAAATCCTTCCGAAAAGTTTGAAAGTTTTGGTTTGAATGATCCTGTTTTCGGCTCAAATTTTATTATTTTTCCGCTTCGATGTCTTTAAGAATCCATTCTAATTCTACGTCTTTTTTCTGCAAAATTTCCTCCAAAGTCGGGAGAATTTCCACGTCCGGAGTTACGCCTTTTTTCGTGTTTGTAAATTCGATGTTCGGCTGTATAAACATCAGCCAAACAGGGAAATAGAGTTTGGAATTCGGAAGTTTCGTGGTAGAGATTTGTCCGGCAACGGTTCCGTCATTCGTTCCGCCGGTTTCCTCGCCCACCAAAACAGCGCGTTTATCGTTTTTCAATTTAGACGAAATAATGGAAGATGCCGAAAAACTCATCCCATTCACAAGTAGATAAATTTTCCCGTGAAATGCGGTTTCTTTCGGGGTTTTTGCTTTGTTGCCGCGAAGATAAAATTTTCCGTCTTTCGATTTTGTAGCAAACACATTTCTCACAAAATAAAATGGATAAACAACAGCGAGAAAAGAATTAAACGGATAATCGGCGTGATGAATCGAACTTCTGCCGGTAACTTCCATATCGTTGATGAGTTTCACTTTATCCACAGCTAAATACGAATACAAATTCCGGATTTCCGAAAGCGAACCGCCGGTATTGTTGCGAATGTCGATAATCAAATATTTTGAACCGGTTTTTTGCAGCGTTTCAAAACTTTCTTTGTAAAAATTTTTAGACTTCACGCCGGAAAACGTTTTTATTTTCATATAAGCAATGCTGCTGTCTTGGTCTAAAAACTTCAAATCTCTGTTGAAACTGCGGTTTGCGGGATTGTAGTCCTTGTTTTTCTGCTCGGGATTTTTGCTGATTTCTTTCTCGGTTTTTTTCTTTTTCTTTTTTTCTGTTTTGTCAATTTTCTCAAGGTGAATATAGAAATCTTTCACCTCGTCCGAATATCGGGTTTGGAGTTTTATGCTGTCCAAAATTCCGTTTTCGGCGGTAAAAATTCTTTCTAATCTTGCCGCCAAAATATATTTCTGAAAAGTGGTATTAAAGCCGTCGCTGCTTACAAATTTTTCATACTTTTCCAAATAGTCGGAAACGGGAACATCATTTATTTTCAGGATTTCAGTCCCGATTTTGATGCTGTCAAAATCATCAATATTTTCCTTTACAAAAACGCATTTGCCGTCCAGCACATATTCCATTCTGCCGAGCAAACTTTTTGTGTCTTTATATTTTTTTTGCTCTTTTTTGGTCAATCGTTTTCGAGGATACGGAATAATTGAACTTTGGTGTCCCTCTCTTATTTTTGTGATTACCGGCATCAATTTTTGGTAAAATTCTGCGGGTTTTAGAGGTGTATTAATGGAATTTTTAAGATTTTCAAACTCCAAATCCAAAGAATCTTTCGGGATAAACCAATAAAGATTCGGGTGGAATTTTTGCAATTTTTTGTAGGCAAAATCCGCATCTTTTTTCAGTTTTTCGGCGGCAACGGGCGTTTCGAGATGTTGGTTGTATTTTTTAACGGAAGTGCAGGAAAACAATAAACCCGCAACGAACAAAAGATATATGTTTTTCATAATTTTTTAACAGAATTTTCAAAAGTAATTAAATTTTGAAACATAACAGTTACGAGGTTCGGGTTTCGGGATTCGGGATTCGGGATTCGAGATACGAGATACGAGGTGCGAGGTTCGGGTTTGTAGGGGTCGTGGCGTGCCACGACCCTACATTGTCACACTGAGCGGAGTTTTCGCCCGTAGGGCGACACAAACTTGGCTCTTTTTACTTGGCTCTTGGCTCTTTTTTCTCACTCAAACTCATTCAGCCCATACAAAATTTCTTTCATTTTTGAGCCGTTGATTTCCACAGGTTTGTACGCTACGTTGAATTTCTCGATGGCAACATCCATATCGGATTTTAGTTTAGTGTATTCGGGCGGAAGTTGGCTCCGGCATTGGGTTGCGTTTTCGTAACTGTTCAGAATGATTTTAAATTTTCGGTAAAATTGTTCGCCTTGGTCGATGAAATTGTTGTATTCATCGATGAAACGTAAGAGCCGATCTATCGGAAACTCGATGTTTACTTG
>JAITMJ010000078.1 GCA_031277475.1 Flavobacteriaceae bacterium | reverse complement strand
GATGATAGACACGCCTTGTTAATAGTTCCCAATCCGAGCGACGAAACGGTGCGCATCACGGCGACAGATTTCATTGCAAGCATTACATTATACGCTTCGGACGGTCGCCTGACATACAGTCAGGACGGCTCCGGAAAAGAGATGACAATCAATATACAAGGACTTGCCAAGGGCGTTTACGTTGTTCAGGTGCAACTGAGAAACGGCGGGGTGCAGACGGGAAAATTGGTGGTGAGGTGATTTTGAATTATGAATTATGAATTAAAAATTAAAAATTAAAGATGGAAAACCTTATTTAGTGCCAATAAGAGAACCAACTAACACATTAGTTATCAACAATTAACTGTTGATAAAAGGGGGCGAATTTTTTCATATTTTTTGCTGAATGTATCAAAGAAAGTTGTATTTTTGCTTGAAAATCAGTGATTAAATAGAATACACACAAATAAAAGATAAAAAGATTCAGCGTATGAGAAAAAGATTCGACCTTCAGATGAAGATAGGGCAAACTCCCATCAGCGAGATATACATCAATCCGAAGAGCAAAAATTCATTAGATCAATTAGTGGCATCTTTAAAAGAGATCTACTGCAATGAAGAATATAATGAGAAGATATTCAATGCTATAGAGAGATATATGCCGAAAGTTGACAGCCGGAATGGACGTCCCGGCATGAACCTTTGGACGATTTTTGTACTGGCACAGGTTCGGATGTGTTTGGGGGAGAGTTACGACATGTTACACAATTTAGCCAACAATCATCGATTGTTGCGAAAGTTAATAGGTATTGTTGATGAATATGGAGTTGAATCAATACGTTTTGAATATCAGAACATTTATGATAATGTAAGCAAACTAAGTGATGCCATGCTGGTAGAGATTAATGATGTGATTATTGACTTTGGACATCGTGAGGTTTTTAAAAAAAAAGGAGACACAGCATTGCACTTAAAAACAGATAGTTTTGTATTAGAGAGCAATGTTCATTTTCCCACCGACTATAATCTGTTATGGGATTGTGCTCGTAAAAGTTTGGATACTGTGGGGATTTTTCTTAAAAAGTATCCTCAGGTATCAGGTTGGCGCAAATTAAAAAATTGGCGTTCAGAGCTCAAAAGTTTGATGCGCAGTGTGGGGAGGGTTAGTCATGTTGGCGGCAAAAACAAAGAAGAGAAATTGAAAAGCGTAACATTTTTATATCTTGAAAAATGCAGATTGTTGCTCTCCAAACTCACTTTCGGGAAAGAACATTTACCGCTTAATGACGAAATAGATTTAGCTAATCATTGCATTTTGGAAGAATATATTGGGTTGATGATAAAACATATAGATTTAGTAGAAAGACGTATTATAAAAGGAGAAAGCATTGCTCATGGAGAAAAAATGATGTCAATTTTTGAAACCTACACCGAATGGGTTGCCAAAGGGAAATTCAGACCATCGGTAGAACTTGGCAAAAAGATTTCTATTACAAGCGACCAGTTTGGTCTGATTTTATTCCACAAAATTATGAATAATGAGCAAGATAGAGATATTGTAATAGAATTAGCCGACAAAATAAAAAACAAATACAAACTAATCGATTCGATAAGCTTGGACAAAGGTCATTGGAATAAGGAAAACAAAGAATTACTGGAATTGGAAATACCTTTGGTCGTTCTTCCCAAACTTGGCAGACGTACGGCAGAAGAAAAAGAATTTGAAGAAAGTAAAATGTTCAAACATTTTAAAAATAAACATTCGGCAATAGAATCTAACATCAATGAATTAGGACAACGAGGATTGGATCGTTGTCCGGACCGTGGTTATTTCCATTTTTGCAATTATGTCGCTATGGGTATATGTGCCTACAATTTAAAAAAAATCGGAAAAAAGATTTTAGAAAATCAGATCAAAGAGTTCGCCAATAGAATAGCAGCGTAACCTCTGCGGTTCTTTCGACAGCAAATATTTTTACGGAAAGTAAACTTCCCTGAAAAACCGTGTGAAAAAATCAACATAAATGGATGTTTTTCAGAATTTTACGCTTTTATCTGAAAAAAATCATCTTAAATCAATGAAAATGTCAAGAATATACCTTTGAAACTAACTGATCAAAAACTGAAAAAAATAAAAAAGGATGGTTTTCTTATTGGCACTATTTATCATTTTTAATTCGTAATTCATAATTCATAATTCGTAATTCGTAATTCTCAATTCTCCACTGTATCATGTCGTAATAAATCCATACTTAGCGATTATGCCTGTTTCCCCCTGTGTTACACCACCGATAACGCCACCATGATTGCCGTCTCAGGTTTTTTTTAATATCTCAACGAAATGATTTCCAATCAATCGGCAAAACCTTATTCGCGATAATTGTCGCAATAAAACTTATTTTATGTACCTTCGCGTAAATAAGTTATGACAAATTGCAATTAGATAATTAAACAAAAAAGATTAAAATAAAAAAAATACTTTTTTCTATTGTCAATTGCACATCTTCTTTTTTGTCTTTTGATTTTTATTTGCAAGCCAGATACGACGTAATGGAAGTCAGAACTGCAACGATAAGGAATGTAGCAATAGAGTTCGTCCTATTCGTTAT
>JAITMJ010000021.1 GCA_031277475.1 Flavobacteriaceae bacterium | reverse complement strand
TGTAGAAACTCAGTTTTTGTTTGCCGGTTTTGCCGGAAAAATTTTCGCGGAAAAACGCTAAATCTTCCTGTCGCAAATCGTTGATATCTACTACAACCGTCAGGTTTCGCGCATATTTTAAAATAATTTTGGATATTATATCAATGCCTTTAAAACATAAGCCGTTGTCATGGTGGAACTCTTGTAAGGGTCGTTCATTCGGGGTTTTATGAAATTTACGGCATCCCAAGAATTGTTTTTTGCTTGGCATGAATGTAAATAATTTTTTGCGTTCTCTATTACTTTTTTAAATCTTTTTTCATCGATGAGTTTTAATGTTAAAATTGCGAATGCCGTATTTAGCGGATCTGAAATGTTCGGATTTAATCCCCAGCCACCGTCTTCGTTCCGGTTTTCAAGCAGGAATTTTGAAGTCAAATCTAACGATTCTTTAAATTTGATGCGGGGTTTTTTGCAAATACTTCTGACAGCAACATAGGTTCCGTAATAATTTCCGTAGTACCATCGGCTTTTCCAAAAACCTTTATCCGATTGATTTTTAATGATGTATAAAATATTTTTTTCTATAAATTTTTCGTGTTTTTTCTTATTCAACAACTGAACGGAATATATAAAATTGGCAACAACTTCCACATCCGGACCTTCGCCCCATTTTTCCGTATTGAATTTCTTTTGCTTCTGCTGAATTTCGTCCGGATTTTCTTTGGGAATTAACCACGTCAAAATGCCGCCGTTTCTTTTGGAACAATTTTTTACGGCAAAGTCTATCAACGGAACGCATTCATTCTCAACATATTTCGTTTCGTTAGATTTGTATAAACATTGAATTACTTGTCCCAAATCATCAATATCAGGAGCAATTTCCGAAACACTTGAAAAATAACTCCAGCCCTTAACTCCTTTTTGAAGCCTATTGTTTTTTATGATTTCGATATTTTCACAGATAAAATTTTGTAAATCAATATTTAACGCATTTTGAATATCAATTAAAATATCTGTAATTATTCCGAGTTGAAACACTTCGCCGATGTGTATATTTTGCTTATTGTCAAATCCTTCCGTGTCGCTTAAATACATGAAATGTTTTAAATCGGTATAGCCGCTATTGTGTTCGTTCAGCAAATAAAGCGGGGTATTTTTTATAAAAATATCAGAAATATTGAGTTTCGGCAGAGGTTTTCTTTCTTTTCTCAGATTTTCTTTTTTTAATTTGATTTTTAGTTTAATGGTTTCATTAAAGCCAATCAGCGTATTAATCCTGTTTTCGTTTTTTAGTTTTTGATGCTTGATGATTTTGCACCATAAATTCGCTCCTGTTTTTTCAGCGAAAAAATGTGCTTTTTTAAAATAATAATCCGCTTTTTTGTAATATTTTAGGGCAATTCCTGTAGAATATAATTCCTTTTTTATATTGATTTTATTGATTGTAATTTTCTTGTTGTCCAAAGAATTTTTTACAATCTGGAGTATCCAATTTTGCTGTCCGTTTTCATAATCTTCGATTAAATCTTGAACATCATCAATGATTTGGCTGGCTTTTGAAAAATTGTCATGAGAAAGTAAAAGGTTTTTGTAATTTTCTTCGTTGGAAAATTTTGAGAGTGCATGTAACGCGTCAATAGCGCACTTTCCCATTTCGCTTTTCAGGTGTACCAAATTCAAATAGTCTTTTTCGGTTTCTATTTCTGAAAATTTTTCTTTGTGAAGTGCGTTGTAAAAATTTCGTTTTCTTTTGTACCAAGTGCCCCAAAATTTACTTTGTCCGAGAATTTCACTTAAAATTTTCACGGATTCTTCTTGACAAAACGAAGCATTTTCTACATTTTTTATCAATATTGTGTTTTTTTCATCAATAATTTGGTCAAAAATGGTCAAGTGTAAAAAATACAGATAGCCCGAAACGGATAAAAGTTTTACATTTCTGTCATTAATTTTCGGAAAAGCGTTTTGAAACAGGTAAGGATAATAGTGATAAAAATTATAATCCGCTTGGTTGGAATTTAATAGTACTTTTTTCTGCGAAGTGCTGATTTTTAATGCTTGGATGTATTTTTTGTAGAAAGCGAAACAATCTTTAGATAAGTTTTCCATCATTTTTCTTGCAGTACTGTTAGATAAATTGCAGGGCTTGTCCCATTTACTATTTTCCATACATATTCGCTTGCCTCCTTTACATATTCAACGCCTGAAAATTTACTTTCAGAAACAGCAAAATAGCATTTTCCCATACAATAAGAAGAAGAGTTTAAAAATTCCAAAGAAACCATTATCGGCTCATTAAATTTTATATGATATGATGAAAGGTCTTTTTTTATCCAACCTTTTTTTGTGGTAACCGGAATGATGATGTTTTCATACAATAATTCCTCATCCGGCATATTATTTTTCAATGTCCTAATATGTAATCTTATATCTACATTTTCATAATCGTTTAGTGCAACGTGAAAACTCACATTTTTTATATAAGAAATTTTATTTTTGGGGTCTATCAAAATTCCGCGCTCACCTCCTATTGCAGGTCCGTTATACCAACCTGTAACTCTTTTTCTTGACGAAGTTTTTGTACCTAATTCTTTCTCTTTTAAATCTTTTTTCTGCACCACCACTTCTTCAATTTCCTGCACTTGATAAACGGGTTGCAAATAAATCATTTTATTTTCTTGAAAATCAGACACATTTAAGGTTTGCGTTTCGTAGCCGATACTTCGTATTTTGATTTCGGAATGGGCTAAATTTTCCGGAACGTTTAGTTTAAAAAATCCTTTATCGTCTGTAATTGTCGCCGTTACGGAGTTTACAACACCGATATTGGCATATTCTATCGGCGTTTTTGTTTCCGCAGACATTACAATTCCGGCGATTTCCCGATTTTGAGAAAAACAGAAAATGCTTAGAAAAACGAATAGTAATTTTAAGGATTTCATATTTTAAAGTTTTATTTTTACTGCTCTTTTCAGCAGATTGTAACAAAGATATAGCATTAATGCCGCAATCACAAATTGGGATATGATCGTATTAAAATCGTGAAAGTCGGGGATTTTATTATTTCTGAAAATATCAATAAATTTCATTAATTCGGCGGGGAAAGTTTTCATTAGCGACAGCAAATACTTCGGCAGGCTGTAGAAAAAAACATACCCGAATCTCGCATCCCGCACCTCAATTCAAAAAAACCTCCCATTTCCTTGCTTGATTAAAAACTTCGAGTAGATTTCCGTTGATGTCCACTAAACTTTTCATGGAATAGAGTTCTACTTGAGATTGGTCTGCGGGATTTTTAATGTAGAAACTCAGTTTTTGTTTGCCGGTTTTGCCGAAAAAATTTTCGCGGAAAAAATCACTTCTTTTCCAGCAACTTGTTAATCAATTCCAGCTGTTCTTCTATTTGCTTGTCTTTTTCTGCGAGGCGGGTTTCGTATTGATCAATCAGAAATTCCGGCACGCTAATATGGATGGTTCCGGAATTAAAACTATTTCCTTTATTGTTTTTGTAAATATTGGTTACGGGGTCTTCTTGATACAATTCTTCTATAGGAACATTAAGTTCTTTTGCTATTCTTTTCCATACCGGCATTGTGATTCTGGAAAGTCCGTTTTCTTTTCTGTTGTAGTTGGCTTGAGTCATCCCAATCATATTTGCAAGGTCTTCTTGTGAAAGACCTTTTTCTATCCGAACTTGCTGTAGTTTTGTCTTTACCATTGGGAGAAATATTATAATAGCAAATATAGGAAATTGTTTTTATACGGAATTATACGGAATTATACGTATTTATACGTATAAAATTTGTATAATATTTGTATAAGGTTTTTGGATTTGTTTGAGATTTCCTTTATAAGTTTGTCTCAAGAAAAATCAGTGCACGAAATTTTTCCCGAGCAACAAATTTAAGTTTAACTTTAAAAATCATCAGTATGGAATTTCACATGTTTTCTGATCCAGGAATGATTTCATCTACATTTCTACAGGCTGCTGCTCTTCCTGCGGCAGGACCTGTGTTAGAAGGAGCTGCTGCATTAGCGGCATCTGCAATGGCAAGAGTAATAATTTAGCCAAGAAATCAAACGAGTTAAGCAATTTGCTTAACTCGTTTTTTTATTAACACAAAAATCAAATAACATTAATTTTAAAATAATTTTTTATGGAAAACAATATAAGACCTTACAAAGAGAATTCACCTTTACATACAATATTTAGAATTCAAAATATTTTAGCAGATATTAACATTTTGACAACTGCACCCTATTCCGGACGACCATTTTCAGAGATTTATTCCGTGAGAATTGAAGCAATTGATGAACAGGGATCATTCGGAACGAATGGAAAAGGAAGAACGCAATTATATTGCTTAGCCAGTGCTTATGCAGAATTTGTTGAAAGGGTGCAAAATCTAATGTTCACAGGATTGTCCGGATTAAATAAATTAATGCTTAAAAAAAGTTTACTTGAAACCGGATTCTACTATTATCCTGATGAAAAATTAATGACAAAAGAAGAATTTATGGTTTTGCCCGATAAAATTCTTTCGGATTTTTTTCCTAATAAGGACAAAAAAAGGATTCAAGAATTATCAGATATTATATATGAACAGTTAAATGAAAACAATGTCGAAGGATTAGTTTCTGTTCCTTTTTTCTCAATAAAGGAAAACAAAGTCGTATATATTCCATATAATTTTTTGTTTACGGTTACCGGTTCCAACGGGATGGCTTCGGGAAATTCCATATCAGAGGCTTCATTTCAATCTCTTTGTGAAATTTATGAAAGAAATGCCGGAACCACAGTATATACGGAAAGATTGACTCCTCCTGTGATTGATTTGGAGTTTTTAGAAAAATTTCCTGAAGAACTCAATCTATTAAAAGAAATTCAGTCAAAAGGATTTGAAACGAAGGTATTGGATTTTTCTTGTGGAAAAAAATTTCCGGTTGTGGGGCTTTTACTTATTGATCGAACAAAAAATAAATATAGATTAAATGTTGGTTCAGACACTAATTTTAAAGTTGCATTGTCTCGAGTAATTACCGAAATTTTTCAAGGCTCGAAAGATTTGGATGTAATTAACAAAAGTTTATTGGATTTTCCCAGTAAAGAAACCGTACCTTTTTTATATGAAAATACACCGGATGATATTGAAGAAAGAGAAAAAAATATAACGAAGTTTATGAAAGACGGTAGTGGTATTTTCCCGGAATCTTTATTTGGAGAGGTTCCAAGCTATGATTTTGACGAAACAGCATTTAAGCCTAAAAAATCTTATGAAGAAGAAGTAAAATATTTACTGAATTTAGCAAATAATTTGGACTATGATGTATATATGAGAGATGTTTCTGTTCTAGGATTTCCCGCAGTATTTATCTATATTCCGAATATTTCAATTTTGGGACAAAAAAGTTTTAGCAACAAAGACAATATAAATATTTCAAAAGATTTAATTGTAAAAATTGACGAATTGGAGAATTTGTTAATTCCCTTTGATAAACTTATTTATGATCAAACTAAAATTAACAGAGCCATTGAAATTATAGAAAGTTTAGATTTGGTTTCAGTAAATAACGAGGAATACAAATTAAAAAATTTGTTTAAATTGGAATTCAAAAAAGATTCTTCATGGAACAATATCCCGACAAGTTTCTTTATGATATTATTAACCATTTTGGCAAAGGATTTCAAAAAATCCATTCATTATTTGGATTTATTTATCAATCAAATGAAATTAGGTAACAATCTGTATTATAAAGAAATAAAAGAATACTTAACTTGTCTATCAAACAATAAATCCGTAAAACATATTAACAAAAACATAGTCGAAAATTTATCAACTCCGGAATCTTTATTTAAGTTCATTAAATATCCGAATTGTCCGGATTGCTCAAACTGCGAACTAAACAAAGAATGTAATTCTTTTCCAAATTATGACTTGTTTAATAAGGTTAAGAAAAAGGCAAAAGAAGTTTTTATAAATCAAAATAAATTTAGTATTTATGCTTAAAATTCTCAACGTATAGAAAATATGGATTTTGACCTAAATTCTATAAAAAAATTTTACCACTTTAAAAGCAAGGAACACAAGAGTTTTTTTCAAAATATACCGGAAGAAATATCCGTAGATTTGTATCTTGATCTCGTGTTTTTCAAGCTCGACAGAACTTTTTCAAAAATCGGAAAACAATATTTTTATTCAAAGTTTAGAATTATCGAAAAAGATGAAGATGAATTTTTTAAAAATTATACCAAATATTTTCATAACAAAAATGAC
>JAITMJ010000020.1 GCA_031277475.1 Flavobacteriaceae bacterium | reverse complement strand
TGTAGAAACTCAGTTTTTGTTTGCCGGTTTTGCCGGAAAAATTTTCGCGGAAAAACGCTAAATCTTCCTGTCGCAAATCGTTGATATCTACTACAACCGTCAGGTTTCGCGCATATTTTTCAAAGGCTTCTTTCAGGTCGCAAACTTCGGAAACGTTGGCATAGATTCGTCCGTCCGCAGATTGAGAATATTTAATTTTTAAAATCAAAAACCGCTGAGCGTCTATTTTGTCCCGAAATTTCATATAATCTCGGTCGCCCAAGCGAAATGTGCAACTTCCGCTGTAATCTTCCAGCGTAACGAAAGCCACTTTTTCGCCGCTTTTTTTCCCGTCTCGAACGGCGTATTCCGTTACCAAACCTGCAATCATATATTGCTCTCCGGAGTTTTTCAAAGCCTGTTTTTCCTGCCACGAAAGATTGGGATTTTCAAAAAGATTTTGTGGCTGTCCGCCGAAAACCACACTTTTATACGCTTCCACTTCATCCAAATTCAAAAACCGGAAATTGCCTTTCGGCTCGGCTTTTTTGGCGGGTTCTTCAACTAAAATTTCTTCTTCGCCGTCCAAAATTTCCGGCGGTAAATCCAACAAATCTTCGTCCGTATCTTTTTCGGGAACTATCGTGTTTAAAATGATTTCTTCGGTTTTATCCTCTCGAGTTTTCTTTTCCAAAATTTCCTTTCGGCTGAGCGCGCCTTGCAAAAACCGATATTCATATTTGAACTCATCCAAAGGATGCGCCGAAAGATAAAACCCGATGATTTCCTTTTCCCGATTC
This sequence comes from Flavobacteriaceae bacterium, assembly GCA_031277475.1. Taxonomy (GTDB): domain Bacteria; phylum Bacteroidota; class Bacteroidia; order Flavobacteriales; family Weeksellaceae; genus JAITMJ01. The sequence continues at coordinate 7,375 of JAITMJ010000020.1, read as the reverse complement.
AGTTTGTGCATACTTTTCCATTCTTCGGAAAGCAGAATTTTCGGCGGCTCTATTTTCACTTCTTCCGCAAAATCCGCAAACAAGGAATTTTCAACTTCATTTTTGCCATCTTGAAAACTTTGTCCGTAGCGCAAAAGTTTTTCCGCATTGGTTTTTCCCAAATCGTCAATCGCAAAATATTGTGCGCGATGATAAGAATCCACCTCGTCAAAAGCACCGGAAACCACCAAACTTTCCACCACTCTTTTGTTAATTTGCGAATGAGACACGCGTTCAAAAAAATCAAAAATATTGGTAAATTTTCCGCTCGCTCTCGCATCCACAATGCTTTCGCTGGGGCTTTCGCCGATGCCTTTTATCGCGCCCAAACCAAAACGGATTTGTCCTTTTTCGTTCACCGCAAATTCGTATCCGCTTTCGTTCACATCCGGACCCAAAACATCCACACCGATATTTTTGCAATCTTCCATAAACATTGTGATTTGCTTAATATTATTAATATTATTGCTCATCAAACTCGCCATATATTCCGCAGGATAATTCGCTTTGAGATAAGCGGTTTGATAAGCGATGAGCGCATAACAAGTGGAATGAGATTTGTTGAACGCATATTCTCCGAATGCTTCCCAATCTTTCCAAATTTTGTTGAGAATTTCCTCGTCCAAACCGTTATTTTTCCCACCTTCGATGAACTTTGGAAACATTTTTTTCATCATCTCAATCTGTTTTTTTCCCATCGCTTTTCGCAGCGTATCGGCTTCGCCTTTCGTGAAATTGGCGAGTTTTTGAGAAAGCAACATCACCTGCTCTTGATAAACCGTGATTCCAAAAGTATCTTCCAAAAATTCTTCACATTCCGGCAAATCGTAAACTATTTTTTCGATGCCGAGTTTTCTGTTGATGAAATTCGGGATATATTTTATCGGACCCGGTCTGTACAAAGCGTTCATCGCAATCAAATCCGCAAAAACCGTAGGCTTCAGTTCGCGCATATATTTTTGCATTCCGGGACTTTCATATTGAAAAATGCCGACCGTTCGCCCTTCTTGAAAAAGTTTGTAGGTGTTTTCATCGTCGAGCGGGATTTCATCGAGGTTTATGTCAATATTGTGTCTGTTTTTAATGAGTTTGACGGCGTGTTTTAAAATCGTCAAAGTTCGCAAACCGAGGAAATCCATTTTCAGCAAACCGGCGCCTTCGGCAACGGAATTGTCGAACTGCGAAACCAGAATTTCGGTATCTTTTGCAGCCGTAGTTATCGGAACCAGATTGGAAATTTCTTCCGGAGCGATGATGACGCCGCAAGCGTGGATGCCCGTATTTCGAATGCAGCCTTCCATTTTTTGAGCCGCAGAAAGCACTTTGTGGCGATCGTCATTCGGATTGTCGAGAATTTTTTTCATTTCTTCCGCCAAAGTTTTATCTTCCGTCGGAAGTTCATTTATTTTTTTTAATGCTTTCTCGATGTTCATTCCGGGCGTTGAAGGCACCAGTTTCGCAATATTGTTCGTGTCCGGAATCGAAACATCCAAAACTCTGCCCGCATCTTTTATCGCCGATTTTCCACCCAAAACCGAATAAGTGATGATTTGCGCCACGTTCATTTTTCCGTATTTTTCAATCACCCATTTTATGATTCGGTCTCTGCCTTCATCATCAAAATCAATATCAATATCGGGCATTGAAATACGTTCCGGATTCAGAAATCTCTCGAAAAGCAAATCGTATTTTATGGGATCCACATTCGTAATTCCGATGCAAAACGCCACCGCCGAACCTGCAGCCGAACCTCGACCCGGACCCACCCAAACGCCCATTTTTTTCGCTTCGTTGCAAAAATCCTGAACGATGAGAAAATATCCCGGATATCCCGTTTTTGCGATGGTTTCCAATTCAAAATCTATTCTTTCCCGAATTTCGGCGGAGAGTTCGGGATATTTTTGTTTCGCACCTTCGTAAGCCAGATGCCGCAAATACGCATTTTCGCCGCGTTTTCCGCCGTCTTTCAAATCTTCTTCGCTGCGAAATTCTTCGGGAATTTCAAACGCCGGAAGCAGAACATCGCGTTTTAAAGTATAAGGTTCAAATTTTTTCAAAAAATCTTCGTAAGCCTCGAAAGCATTGGGATAATCAGCAAAAGTTTGTTTTAATTCTTCGGTATTTTTGATGTAAAATTCCCGGCTCGGAAGTCCGCGTCTTTTCCCAAAACCTCTCCCTACGGGCGATGAAAGTTTCTCGCCGTCTTTCACACAAAACAAAATATCCTGAACATCGGCATCGGATTTTCGGGTGTAAAAGGTTTCGTTTTGAGCCAAAATTTTCACGTTGTATTTATCGGCGAATTGCAGCAAAACCTCGTTCAGATGCCGCTCGTCTTCCGCATTGTGATTTTGAATTTGAACATAAAAATCTTCGCCGAAAGTATCTTTCCACCATTTGAAAAGGTCTTCGCCTTTTTGTTCGCCAAATTCCAAAATGGCGTTCGGAATATCGCCGTCTGTTCCGGCGGTGAGGGCGATTAAATCTTGTTTGTATTCCGCAATCGTTTGCCGCGAAATTCTCGGAACGCCGAAATAAAATCCGTTCAGAAAACCCAAACTCGAAAGTTTTGCCAGATTTTTGTAGCCGTTTTGGTTTTTCGCCAGCAAAACGATGTGCGTTCTTCGGTCGGGGTCGTCTTTGGTAAATTGCTTTTGTTCCGGTCGGTCGGAAATATAAAATTCGCAACCGAGAATCGGAATCAGGCTGTCTTTTCGCGGTTCGGGTTCGTCGTCATTGCGTTCTGAACCGTCATTGCGGGCTTGACCCGCAATCTCTCGTTCTTCAAGATAATTTTCGTAATTTTTCTTAATGTTTTCGTTGGCTTTTTCCACTTCGGACACGAATTTAAACGCCGCCATCAGATTTCCCAAATCCACCATTCCGACTGCCGGAAAATTTTCTTCCAAAGCGATGTTTACCAAATCTTTTAAATCGGAACTCGCTTGCAGAGCCGAAAAAATGGTGTGGTTGTGAAAATTAAAATATTTCCCGATTTCGATTTCGGAAACATCTTGAACATCGGTTTTTTTCTTTTTATTAAATTCTCCGACTTGCTTTCGGACAGCGATTTCAAACGGTGGAATCGGGTTTGGATGTTTGGTTTTAAAATTTTCGATGAAACTTTTCGGAAGGTTCAAATCGGTTTCCGAAATGATGTTTTGGCGAATCAGTTCAAAGAAAATTTGCGCCGTTGCGTTCACGTCTGCTGCTGCATTGTGCGCTTCGTCGAATTTTTTGCCGTAAAGTTTTTCGTAAAGTTCTTCGAGTTTCGGGCTTTTGTATTTCCCGTTTTTTCCGCCCGGAAGTTGGCAAAAATCTGTTCCGAAAATCATGGTATCGGCTTTCGGCAGTTGCTGCAAAGAGTTTTCAATATTTTTCCTAAAAAATTCTGCACCTACGATTTTGTAATCGAACTCCACATTTTGCCCCACTCCGAATTTTGCTTTTTCCAAAGCGGCGTTGAATTTTTCCAAAACTTCCTGCAAATCGCTGCCTTCTTCGTTTGCCAATTTCGTAGAAATCCCGTGAATTTTTGCGGCATTAAACGGAATGTCGAAACCTTCGGGTTTGATGATAAAATCCTCATTTTCAATCAGATTTCCATCTTCATCGTGCAATTGCCACGCGATTTGCACCATTCTTGGCCAGTTGGCGGAATCCGAAATCGGGGCATTATAATTCTTTGGTAAACCGGTGGTTTCCGTATCAAAAATTAGAAACATTTGGGGGAAATTTTATTCCGTAAATTTAAGAAATTGATTCGAGGTGCGAGTTACGAGTTTCGGGTTTTGGGGCGCGAGTTTTCCACTTTAACAAACTCAGTCAGACACCGTCAAAAGCGAAAAACACTATTTTTTATTTTCCAAAAGTTTTCTCAGGAAAATAATTTCGCTTTGTAAACTGTCAATCCGAAAAGTGGAGAGAGAGACGGTGGATAAAGGCTTTTGCTTCACCAAAAATCTGTATTATTATGGTCTGAAAATGCACCTGCTCGCTTTCAGCCGAAAACATACGATTCCATTTCCCGATAAAATTCATTTTTCGGCGGCTTCAGAAAACGATTTATCTGTTGTCAAAGAACTCAATTGGATTGATAATCTGTATGATACAGATGTTTTTGCCGATAGAATTTAATGGATAAAGATTATTTCGAACCTCGTCAAAAATGGATACAGTTGGAACTTTTCACCCCGGTGAAAGCCGTGAAAAACACTCCTGATTGCCTTAAACAAAGAGATTTCGCCGCCAACACTCTTTTTTCCAACGCCGTTTCAAAAGTCAGACAGCCCATCGAATCTTTTTTTAATTGGCTCATTGAAAAATAGAACATCCAAAACGCATCAAAAGTGCGTTCAAAAAACGGTTTGTGGCTACATTGCTTCGGAAAATTAGCCCTCGATTTGAGCATTTTTTGGTTTTAATTCAACCCGTGATTCGCATTATTAATATTCATCTTCATTCCAAAGAAAATCTTCATCCGTAGGATAATCGCTCCAAACTTCTTCGATGGATTCGTAGATTTCGCCTTCATCTTCAATGGCTTGAAGATTTTCCACAACTTCCATCGGAGCGCCGGTTCGTATCGCATAGTCTATAAGTTCAGCCTTAGTCATTGGCCAGGGTGCATCACTTAAATATGAAGCTAATTCTAATGTCCAATACATAAAAATTAATTTTTTTGCAAAAGTAAAAAATTAAGTGAGATTTCAAAGTTTTTTTTGAATTGATTTTAATTCTATAAGTTCAACATTTCTGTGCAACATCGGAATTTCTCACTATTTCGATTGATATAAAACGAAAAAATATTGGTTTCGTTTGGGACAATACCAATAAAATATTAGAAAAATTTGTTCCTACTTCTTTATTCACGATTATATACTAATGGAATCGAATTAAATTTAAAATCACAAAATCTTCCTTGGAAAACATCGAAATTCCCCAAATTTTATATCTTTGGAAACTTCAAAATTTATCCATTGTCTTTATTTTTCAAGTTTAGAACATCTATTTTCATCGCTTTGTTCTTTTGTGGTTCGGTTTTAAAAAGTCAGCAGCAGAAAACCATTTCCGCCGAAGCCAAATATTTTTATGGAACGGGAATTGGCAGTATTAAAGGAGTTCAGAGCAATTACACGCAAGGTTTCACTTTGGGAATCGAGAAAAAACTGAATCCCGAAAGTGCGGAATGGATAAATTTTTTGAACGCCGAACATCTTTCGCTGAATTTCATTTATACTGATATGGAAGGTATTCAGCGGGATTTTACCTACGGAAAAAGTTTCGGTTTGATTTCGCAAATAGATTTCAAACTTCTGGGAAACGATAAATTCAAACTGCATTTGGTTCCGGGAATTGGCGTGGTTTACAACACAAAAACTGTGTTTACGAATCCCGAAACTTTTATTTTCGGAAGCCACATCAATTCTACTTTCAGTGCGGAAATTTCTGTGGAATGTAGGATTTATAAAGATTGGAGCGTTTCTTCATCGGTCGGTTTGATGCACTATTCCAACGGAAGTGTTCGTATTCCGAATGCCGGTTTGAACACATTTTCCGTTTCATTTGGCATTAAAAAAGATTTTAAAATTGAAACTTCCGGGAAAGATTCTCTTGCCGTTTCGGAAATTAAACTCGTTAAAAAAAATGCGTTTGAATTTTCTGCCGGAGCCGGAGTTCGCGGGAAATACAAAGAAAAAAGCGGGTTTTTCAAAATGGGATTTTATGCGGGCTACAGCCGATATTTCAATCAGACGATTGGTTTAAGAATCGGTTTAGACGGCGTTTATTATAAAGACGTTTACAATCCGGCGGTTTATGAAGACACCGTTCCGTATTGGGGAAAATCTTGGGATCATTTTCGTTTGGGTGCGAGTTTCGGACCGGAAATAAAAATGCGAAACATCGCTATAAATGCAGGTTTTGGAAGATATTTGTATTTTAAAAGCCCGTACAATCAGAAATTTTACTGGAATTCGTCTATCCGCTATTTCATCACGCCGAATTTCGGAATACAAGGCACTTTGAACGCTCATAAATTTCAAGCAGATTTTGTGAATTGGGGACTGTTTTGCCGAATTTAGTTCGAGATATTGTAGGTTTTGAAGTGTCTTTACTAAATTAATAGCGTTTTCTTCGGAGATATTTTTGAAGTTTTCGGTAAAAAAAATTACCCGAGTTTTACCTTCTCTATACTATATTTTATTTTTAACCCGATTTTTAGAATAAATTTTTGAAACGGTTTTTGTTTGTAATATTTATCTACAAAAATATTCATCGCACCGTAAAATCTTTTGAGATAAATTTCGTTTTTTTCTGTGCTTTCGCCTTTGTGATGGAGGATTGAAACTTTTCCGTAGTAAAAATTTCGGTAGCCGTTTTTCAAGAAAGTGTAGCAAAGATCAATGTCTTCTCCGTACATAAAATATCTCTCGTCTAAACCGCCGATTTTTTCGTAAATTTCTTTTTGGGCTAAAAGGAAAGCACCGGTAACTACTTCTGTTTCAGCGATTTCAAATTCGGAAATATCGTTTCGATAATAGGATTTTGAATTATTTTTTCTAAAATTCACAAACAATTTTTCAAAAGAATTAAACATATCCGGAACCGAACGTTTGCTTTCGGGCAGAAAAACGCCGTTTGCATCGTGCATTCTCACGCCGAGAGCACCAAAATTTTCTTGAGCATCCGCAAAATCCAAAAGTTCCGCCATATAAAATCCTTCAATTTCCGTATCGGGATTTAGGAGCAAAATATATTCGCCGTTTGCAGTTTTCACGGCTTTGTTGTTGGCTTTGGAAAAACCCTCGTTTTCAAGGTTTTCAATAAATCGCACTTCGGGAAATTCGGAGATTAAATTTTTCCATGAAACATCGGAAGAAAAATTATCAATCACAATCACTTCACAATCTTTCACAAATTTGCGAATGGAAACTAAGCAATTTCTCAACAAATCGGTAACGTTGTAATTGACGATAATAATGGATAATTTCATGTATTAGACTTAAAATTTGAAAATTTTATTTTGAAAAGAACGTCCTGAATATAAGAAGAAAATATTTTAATTTGTAAAAAATACTGTAAAAAAAACACTCGAAACCATTGATTCTACCATGAAGTTTCATGTCTTTTAAATTTTTTTGAAAGCCTTTTTCCATTTCTTTCAAATTGGCAGATAAACCCGAAACGCCGAAACTTCTTTTTCCGCCGTCTAAAACCACCAAATTTTCATTCAAAATATACATTTTATTTTTCAAAGAAATTCTCATCCAAAAATTTACGTCTTCCGCATATCTTTGATTTTCATCAAAATAGCCGGTGTTTTCCAAAATTTTCT
>JAITMJ010000110.1 GCA_031277475.1 Flavobacteriaceae bacterium | reverse complement strand
TCTAATAGAATCATTATCAATGGCTTTCCTTAAAACCATAGAATCAACCAAACCAACATTTTCTATTATGTTAGCACTTTTTGTAATTTCTTCTAAATCAAAGTTTTGCATAGCCGTTTGGGGTATTTGAAAGTTGATTTAATAATGATTTTCTCGCCTCAAAATCAGGTTTTAAAGTTTCCTGATGTTGCGGATTTTCTTTGTATAAAGCCAATAATTCCGCAATAGAATTGCACTTTTGGATATTTTCGTAAACTTCCTGTTCTGATAAATTTGTGATAACAAGTTCATTACCACTATTGCACCAATCCAAAATTTGCTGACCTGTTTTTTCAGAGATTTGAAATTCGGGTTTATCCATAAAAAGCCCTGTTCTATCCTTGCTTGACGTGGCAAAATGTTTTATATCCACATCAAAAACCAATGTAAATTCATAGTCCAAACTCTCTTTTTGCACGGCTTTCAAACCTACTTTTTCAGGGATAAATTTCCCGTCTTTTTGGTTCAAAACATAATCTTGTTTGGTTCTCATAGTTGCAATAATGTGGGTTTTGGACTGCAAAATTTTGTCCACAAATGCTTTTTGTCTTGGTGTAACTTTCGCCCAATTTGCAAAGGAATTTCCCGCCAATTTGGAGTGAAAATCCAAGAGTTCATCCCATTCGTGAGAAATGGAATCTATGATAATGACCTGCATTCCTGCATTTTCGCAGATTTCCACAGCCTTAATGTAACTTTCCGGCGTGAAAGGTGGTGAAAATGTAAGCACATTGTAATTCCCGAAATGAGCGTACAAGTCTGCACTCCCATTTTCTGTATCAATGATGGCAACTTTGGATAGATTTCCATTTGCCAAACCTTTGGCAAGAAGCAAACTGCTGTAAGTTTTCCCGCTTCCTGCACTTCCTTGCAGAGCCATTTTGATAAAGGCTTTCCTGCGTTCTGATTGTCTTAATTTCATAAGTTTAAGATTTAAAAATGTTAATGTTTAAGTGAATGATTTTATATGCCTTTCATATAAAAATGAAATTCCCTACAGAAAAATCTGTAAGGAATTGTTTGTATTCAAAGGGTAAAAAGATTGTTTTTCGTGATTTGGTTTATCAACTATATAAGGATATTGCTAAATCACGAAAAAATACCATATGGTTGTATATAGACAGGAACTCCATCTATAATTTTCAGTTGTGTCATTGCTTCCATTGGTAATAAAACTTCAGCAGGTTGAACAAAATTAAAAACTTGATTGGGTTCCGGAATTGGTAGTTCCTGTAATATCTGGTCATAATCCACACGGTCTATTTTTCTTGTTTTCAAAATAAAGAAATCTTGTTTCAGATAAGTGTAAAATCTGTTAATTTTATCTTCAATACTTTCATTAGAAGTTAGAAATCTCTTGTATTCAAATATATCTTTTGAAATGATTATATCTTTTTGACAAATGGCATTTATCATCTCATTGAAATCATTTATTCTTTCTGTGGCTATGGATATAAAATTTTCCGTTGGTACTTTGGAAATATATTCTACACGATTACCTTTTATTTCTCTTGTTTGTGTAGTGCGAATTATTTCACGTCTGAAATTATTCATTATGATGTAGGCTTTTACCAAATCTTTTGTATCTTCTGCCAATTCATCTAAATTCTGCCTCATTTCCAATGCGTGAGCAATACAACTTCTGAAATAATCTCCTCTGGTGTATTCAGAATCAATATAATTTCCATTATCTACAAATCGGTCTTTAAATTCTCTGTTCTGTGGATAAAATTTTCTCTGTATAAAAGCAATAAATTGTTGCTCAAATTGCCTATTGTCAAAAGGTGAAATTTCTTGATAATTGTCCTGATTCTCATTTTTAAACAATACTCTGTAGTTAGAAAATATTGAATCTTTTAAATCGTAATAGGTATATCTGTCTGAAATATCTTGAAGTAGGTAATTATAATAATCAATATCTGTAGCCACATTATCTTCCCAATATTTTTCTAATCTTTGCTGAATATTATTTTCTTGAAAACACATCATTGGATTTGAATTTATGTAAACCAAATTGCAATTCACAAATTGATTGGTAAATGCACAATAGGTGATATATGCGGATAAATCTTTTCCAAAAAATGGACGATATGTAGATAAATATTGTTCTCCTTTTGATAATTTGAATTGTTTAAATTCAGGATAATTCAATTTTATTTTACCTTCTCTGTTTATGGATTGCAGATGGGTAATTTCATTTTCTATTTCGGATGTTAAGACATTGTTGTAAAAATCTTCCAACATATCATTTTGTTCGGATAGAGGCTTATATTCTGTGATTTTAGTTTGATGCTTTTTTACTTCTTCATATTTTTCTTTAAACTTGGTTCTTTGGATTTCATTTGTAAAAGGTAAAGTTTCATAGTTAAAGTCATTAGGTGGAGGCATAATAATATGAATTTCACCCCTTTTTCTTTGTCTTGCCAATGCTTGTATTACAGAATTTATTCCATTAGAAAATATTCCATAATTATTTTTGTAGAATTTACTTTGTCTTCCCAAAGGCGGCATAATTATTATAAATGCGTGATTTTCTTTCTCAATACTTACACCTGTTTTAAAATTAGTTCCAACATTACATTTTTCCAAATCATATCTATTTTCAGGTGGTTCAGGGTATTCTCTTTCATTATTATTCAAGTCGGAAGTGCAATTATGAACTTCTCCAAATGTTTCAACAAGTAATTTTCCAACGCCGGAATCTAAATGATTACAAATATCATCTGCAAGTATTTTGGAAAATGAAAGTATGTCTATTTGTTTTCTTTTCTCAATCAGAGCATCAACAATATTCACAATTTGTTCATTATCATACTTATATGATTTGGCAGGATTGTAGTGTAGATACAAATCACCCTGTTTTTCCGGAAATCTAATTCTTTCAGATTCTATGATTTGAATTTTATCTTCCGTAAGTTCTGCTAAAATTTCAATTACAATTTTTGAGGCTTCGTTATAGGTTGCACTTAGTATAAAATTCTTATGTAGAACTTTTCGCCATTTCCAAAGATTAAACACATATTCCTCTTTGAAGTTAGAAATAGCATCGTGTATTTCATCGAATATAAAAATTACTTTTCTGTTGTTCTGCTCACATTTATTTACCAAATAATTCAAATAATTTCTTTTTGCTGCTGAATTTATCAAACTATCTTCACCTGAATTTCCCAATAGGCTATTTGCTGTGATAATTTGTATTTTAGAGTTCCAAGCGTCTATATCAAGGTTTGTTCCTATCCATTCATACCTATAAACTTGTTCTCGCGGTATTCCTTTTTGTAATACTTTATTATAATACTGTTCCACTAAACTCACAAAAGGCGAAGCAATGAAAATCAGATAATCCTGTTCATCATCATAATATCTGCTAATAATATCAATAATGGTTGTTGTTTTTCCCTGTCCAACTCCTGCATTGATAACAACTGTATTTTTTTCATCAAGATTTATATTATTTTGTAATTCATCATTGATATATCCTTCGGCATTAGGAGCAATGGTAATTTTATCTCCTACCTCAAAATTTGGGAAATCTTCGGGATTAATCTTCTTAAACTCAATAGGAAAGTCTAAAAAATGTATATTCGGTAGTTCCATAAAATAAAATTTAACAGCCTTGTAAATTTACTACAAAGCTGCTAAATGAGAAAAATTATTTTAACTTACTTTTCAGTCGGGTCAGTTGTTCACTCAATTTTTCAGGCATCAAATCTGCATAATATTCTTGTGTAGTAGTGATTTTAGAATGTCCTAAAAGTTTGGAAATCACTTCTATTGGAATACTATTACTCAATAATACCGTAGAAGCAAAGGTTTTTCTTGCAGTGTGATGAGTGAGATTTTTAGAAATTCCTAATGTATGAGCAATCTCTTTAAGCAATTTATTGAAATATTGATTGCTCAATCTTGGCAAAATATAATCACTTTCAGAAGCGTATTTTTCTGTGATTTCAAGGGCTTTTGGAAGTATCAGAGGTACAGAAAAATTCCTTTCTGTTTTTTCTCTTTTCTTATAAATCCAAATTGTTCCATCAGTTTTTGTGATTAAATCTTGCTTTTTCAATTCAAACATTTCCTTATACGCTAATCCCGTGTAACAGCAGAATAGATAACAATCCTTTACCTTATTCAGTATCTCGGATTGAAATGTATAATGTTCCAATTTATCCAATTCTTCCTGCGTGAGAAATACAATTTTAGGATATACTTTTTTAGGCTTATGTTCTTCAAACGGATGTTTATCTAAATAGCCCTGAATTACAGACTGTTTCACTACCTTTTTCAATCTCTGCAAAGATTTATTAATGGTAATTTGTTTGTGATGATTTACCGTTTTTAGATGGTATTCAAACTCCACAATAAAGTTGAAATCCAAATCTTTCAGTTTAATGTCAGACTTTTTGTAATGGGATTTTATAAAATCTTCCACATCATTTTTGATATAACTGAATTTACCCCAAGTCTGCTTTTTTATTTCAATGCTAATGAGTTTCTTTAATTTATCCAAATACATTTCGTAATATTCCAATAATCCATATTCTTTAAAGAGTGTTTCACCTTTAAATTGCCTAAAAATATCATCCACATCAAAATTCTTTTCCTGCACTTGCAGATACAAAAAAGCCTGATTAATTTTTTGTCTAATCAGGCTGAGTTGGGTGTTGATTTGATTGTGTTCAATGTTTGGTGAAATTAATTTTTGTTTTTCGGAGTTCCAATAATTAAAGTTTACAAATTGTCCTGTGGCAAATTGTTTTCTTTTTTCTTCATAGGTTAGTCTGCAAAATAGAGGTGATAAACCATCTTTTCTTGTTCTGTTTTTTGCAATAACAAACCTAATATTTAGTTTGTTTATGTTCATAAGTTTGTTGTGTTAAAATGTTGATAATGTGTTAAATAAATTGATACCTTGAGAAATAAAATTGATACCTTTTTGTATGCCTAATTTTCTCAAAAAATAAAGTAAATCCGAACAAATTTAGAATCTTCAAAAACCCATAAAATATTGACAATCAACACAAAAAACAAAAACACCCACATTTCTGTAAGTGTTTTATTTTCAATTTGCTCCTCCTGCTGGGCTCGAACCAGCGACCCTCTGATTAACAGTCAGATGCTCTAACCAACTGAGCTAAGGAGGAATATTTTCCCCGTTTTTTTTCGGTCTGCAAATATAGTGTGAATATTTATTCTGCACAAATTTTTTTCGGAAAAAAAATCACAATTTGCCCATAATTGCTTTCACAATATCGTTGCCGAAAATCAGGATCATTAATCCGATTAAAAACGTTACGCCAATCATTTGTGCGTGTTCCAAAACTTTCTGTGGCACGGGTTTTCGCGTTACGATTTCCCAAAGCGTGAACAAAACGTGTCCGCCGTCTAAACCCGGAATCGGAATTAGATTAAGGAATGCCAACCAAACCGAAAACATTGCCGTGAAACTCCAAAACGCAATCCAATCAATCGAAACATTTCCGTCTTTGTCTTTATTTACGGGCATCATATTTTTCACGATGGCAATCGGTCCGCCCACTTTTTTATATCCTTGAACTTTTTTATTGAAAACTAATTTGAATTGTTTTACTCGATAAGTCAATGTTTCGATGCTCACTGTAAATCCCCTTCCAACCGCTTGTATCAGTGTAAAATGTTTTTCTTTTATGTATTTTTTTAATTGTTGATTATCATTATAAAAACCAAGTGTTCCTTCTTTTGAAACAGTAAGACTTAGGGATTGCAAATTTCCCGCTCTCGAAACTTCTACGTCAAGTGTTTTCTCCGGATTTTCCTGAACAATACTTTGAAATTCATCAAAATAATTTATTTTCTGTCCGTTTATCGAAACAATGCGGTCGCCAACTTTCAAACCTGCTTCCACTGCTTTCGGATTTACGATAGAATCAACGATTGGCGAGATTCTCGGAACAAGAAATGCTTTCGGATTTGTGTCTTTTAAAACCAATGCTTTTCCATCATCACTCGTATCGAAAGTAACTTCTTTTCCGTTTCTCAAAACTGTGATTTCATCGCTTAACAAAACATCCAAAGATAGTTTTTCCAAGTTGTTTTGCCGTTTTCCGTCCACTTTCAAAATTTTATCTCCGTCTTGAAAACCCATTGCTTTCGCGGCATCGGTGTAATGTATCGGTATATCCGAATTTCCCGCATCAAAAACGAGTTCCCCGTTAAAATACGACAAACATCCGTAGATTGTCCAAGCCAAAAGGAAATTCACGGTTACGCCGCCCAACATAATTATCAGCCTTTGCCAAGCCGGTTTGCTGCGAAATTCCCATGATTGCGCCGGTTTTTTCAGTTGTTCCAAATCCATACTTTCGTCCACCATTCCGGAGATTTTCACATAGCCGCCCATCGGAAGCCAGCCGATTCCGTATTTTGTGTTTTCGGGATGTTTTCGCCAATCGGTGTCGGGAAGTTTGGAAATATCAATCGGGATTTCCTTTTTTTCGCCGTTTACTTCGGTGGTTTCTGTATCTGCAAGATTTTTAGAAAAGAATTTAAACCGCCATTTTCCGTTGATTTTTTTCATGGCAAAGAGCGAAAACCAAGGGTCGAAAAACAAGAAAAATTTTTCCGTTCTGGTTCGGAACCACTTCGCCGGAAGGAAATGCCCGAGTTCGTGAAGCCCCACCAATATTGAGATGCTTAATATAAATTGAAATATTTTAACCGCTAATTCCATTAATCAAATTTAAAATTTTAAGGTGCAAAGGTAAGCATTATCGGAATGATGTGAAAGAAGCCGTAGGAAAGTAAATTAAACGCATTAAAATAATTTGAATTTCATAATCATTCAAAATATAACTTACATTTTTGATGAAATTATACCTTATTTGTTCTTTTGCTTCAAAGCAAAAGAATAAAATCGAAGATTCGCCGATTCCTTTAAAAAAATAAAAGAGAATGAGGCAAAAGTTCAAGACTTGGAAACGTTCGGCGGAGCCAAACTCGGCTAAAAATTAAACATCAATCCTAAAATTTCCTAACTCGGGTGGAAAGATAGATTTTGATTTCATAAGTTAAAGTTTTGCAGTCATTCAAACAGTGAAATTTTTTTTAACGGATTAATTTTTAATTCCGTTTCCGAAGCCGCTTAATAAAGATAATTTTAATGCGTTTAGCCTGTGTTCAGAAGGCGGATACAGATTTTCAATAAAAAAATTCAGGAATACTTGTGATTTTAGAAAACCAATTCTCATCAATCGAGATTTTCTCATTGCTCTCTATCAATCTGACACATTTTTCCAAAAGCAAGCAAACAACCGCTATTTTATCATCTTCAACAAATTTAATTTATTCCGGATTTGTAGCAGCATTGACAACATTCGAAATATCTTCTGCCGTGAATTTTCCTTTGATGTCCACAAACACAAATTGATGATTTTCGGAAACGAGCAACATCAATTTATTGATTTTTTCGCCGTCTTGCAAAACCTGAATATTGACCTTGTTTCCGTCGTGAACCACAGTTACCCAATCCTCGTATTGGTTTTGATTTAGGTATTTGGAAAAATCGGCGAGCATTTTTTTATCGCCGTTTTCTACGGTCAGCACGCGAATTTTTTTGATTTTTTTGATTAATGCAATCACTTCCTCGCTTTCGCCGTCCTCGCGTAATGCTTTGGCTACAAAAGGTTTAGCAAGCCAAACCGGAACGTTCACGCTCGTGAATTCGGCATCGCCAAAATCGTAGTACGGATTATCGAAAAACGCTATGTTCGGCTGTTTGGAAATGATGCAGGATTGCAAAAGAAGTAAGCATAAAATGCTGATAATGTGTGTTTTCATTGATTTAAAGATTTAAAAATTCAAGGTTCAAAATTCAAGGTTCAAAGTTCAAAGTTCAAGGTTTAACCCTTTCAGAGTTTGAAACTCTGAAAGGGTTGATTCAAAGTTCAACGCTTCGACTTCGCCCAAAAGCAAAGACTTGTCCCGATTTATCAGGAAACAAAAAGCCAATCGCCAAAAGCCAACCGCTAATTTATTGCTTTTGTGCTGCCGCCGCTGGAATTGTCGGCATCTATATTTTTCGGTTTTCCGGTGTATTTCACATTTCCGCCGGAAGATGCCTTAGACCTCAAACTTTCCGATGCGTTCACTTTCACACTTCCGCCGGAAGATGCGTCTGCACGAACATCTTTTGCGAAAAGATTTTGAGCATTGCAATTCGCCGCGCTGGAAACGATGTAACTCGCTTCGTTTGTATTGCCGGTCAATGTTGTGGAAGAACCGCTGTCTGCAATGAAATTCACGGATTGAGCCGCTTTCACATCAATTTTCATATCCGAACCGGACGAAGTTATGAGATTGATTTTACTTTTTGCATCGAGATCGGCGTTTATATTCGAGCCGGATTCCGCGATAATGTTGAAATTATTTTGCCGCACGATGTTCAATGTCGTAAAATTCGCACCGGAAGTTGTTTTAATTCTTTCTAAATTCGGAGCGTTCACATAAACTAAAATTTTACGAAATCGCAAAGAACCTTTATTACTAACATAAATTTTCAAAGTTTCGTTTTCCACTTTGGTAATGATGTATTTCAATTTTCCCGGATCGGTTTCCACCAAAACTTTTTGATTGTCGGATTGCGTAAAATTCACTCTCACGCCCGATGAAACCTCAATTCCGCTGAATTTTCCGACGTTTCGCACCTCGTAATTTCCATCGGAAGCGTCAAGTTCGCTTTCCAAATGAAAATCGTCTGAGATTGTAGAATTTGTAACGCTTTCATCATCATCATAATCTTTATCGTAATCATAATCTTTATCATAATTATCGTTTTCGTTGATGAGATTGCTCACGTCATCCATAGAAATTTTTCCGTCCACAATCATCAAAACGGTGCTGTCATTAGAATTAACGCTCAATAAAAGATTATCCAAAATTCCGTTGCTGACTTGGGAAGTGAGAAATTTTATTTTATTTTCTTTGCTGTTTACCGTCATCAATTCCTCGTAATTAAGGCTGCTGACGGCATTTTGGATTTCTTTGCCGAGATCGGAATAAAACGCCGCAGGTTTGTCGGATTTTTCGGCGGATTTTTCAATAATCAGAATTTTCAAACTCTGAATTTTATCGAGTAGCGGCTGTATTGCGGAAAAATCGGAATCTTTGAGATCCAAAGAATTGAGCATTCCAAACATCGGTTTGCTGATTTTAATGGAAGTTACGCCTTCCGTTTCTTGATATTTATCGAAAAGTTGGTTTAACTTTTCTTTCCCCGGTTGCGCGAACAA
>JAITMJ010000077.1 GCA_031277475.1 Flavobacteriaceae bacterium | reverse complement strand
TTTTTTTAACATATAAAATTTATAGAAATGAATAAAATAAAAGCATTAGGAATCCCCAAAATAAAAGCATTGGGATTGAATAATTTGAGAGGAGTAGAAAATCCACCGCAGAAAAGTTTGAGTATCAGATATGTATCTTGCGAACAAAAGGGTATTTCATTACTTTTGGTGTTCGAGATAGAAACTAAAGGTTTAAAGAAAACGATGGCACACATTAATGTGTTTAAAGGAGATTTGGAACCGAATATCTTTGGTGAAAGCATCATTTCGTATGCAGAGATAAACCCAAACGGAAAAAAAAGAATAGAAATAAAAGTTCCGTTAGGATTTAACATCAATAATTATTTTGAAAAAGACACATATTATCGGGCAATAATAAACGTTGATGAATTATCAGCAACGAGTGAGAGGTTTAAGATTAATCCACCAGAATTAGGAAAAACCTGTTTTTGCAATAGAGATTTTACCGTAGATGAAATGCAAAGAATTGTAAAAGAATTGAGAGGGAACACTTTTTATGGTGGTAAAACTATTGAATATTATCACCAAGATAAACTATTTTATTTAGAACCTCTATTGAATGCAAATGAGAAAAATAATATTCAAATTTTAACATGGGTATTAAATCAAATGTTTGAAAAATTTAAGATAAATACCTGCATCAGAAAAATAAATTTTTTGGCACAAATGTATCCCGAAACACAATATTTTACAGATTTGTCTGAAAATAATCCCTCATCAAGCCTTGGTGAATATTGTGGAAGAGGATTTATTCAATTAACACACAAAGGGAAAGAGGACGCAAGGACAAAAAATGCAGATTCTTATTTAGGATATAAAAAATTTTCCAAATTAGATGTAATTTCTGAACCCGATTTGTTATGTAAATCTTTAAATATTGCTGCTGATTCCGCAGGATGGTTTTGGCGTTATGGAAAATTGTTAAGTAACGGATCAATTAAAGACCTGAATACGTTAGCAGATATTGATGATGCCAATGAAATTTCAAGATTAGTAAATGGAGGTGAGAATGCGAGAAAAGAAAGACTTGAAGCAAACAAACAATTAAAGAAAATTTTTAGATATGAAAGTTGTGTCAACAAGAAATAGTTTTTTAATACTCATTTTTTGCATACCATTAGCAGGATGCTTTAAAAAAGAAAAAATAGAGGCTACAAAAGATGGATTTTTTGTAAAATATCCTTTTATTGAGGAAAAAACATTTTTAATACTAAATCAAAAAATGAGATTTGAAATGAATAAAATACTTACCAAAAATAGTGGTGAATATGATTTGGGGTTTGAAAGAAAAAAACGTTATCCTATTCCATTCAATAGAGATGTAAATGATTATTCACCTACTTTTGATACTGAATTAAATTTACTCATTGAAAAAGGATTTCATGAAAATCTTGATTCAAGTTTTGTTATAAAATATGAATATGGGACAGGACATGTGGAATGGAATTATTTATTCAAAGTGAAAAAAGACAAAATTTATTTGGAAAGTCTTTTCTATATTGAACCTTATAATTCTCATTTGAACGATACAATTGCTTATATTTCTAAAATTCATATCAATAAATCAATTGAAAATTTGGATATAGCAGTAATTGGGGACTCTATGAGTAAGGCTGAAGAAAGAGAAGTTAAACATTACAAATATGTGCTTAAAAATAACAAATGATGGCACCTTTCTATCGCAGACGAACTGCGCCAACCTACCGGCATCCCGCAAGGCAAATACTGGATTACGAAAATCCCTACAACACTTACGATTTTGCAAGATAAATCCACAGGTTTACCTGTTGAGCAACCGCTACCAATTTTCCCGGAAACCAATCCTGAAAATTGCGAAAATCCGTTGGAATTGGAAGGGGAAACTTCGTTTACGTTGGATGAAGTAAGTATGCAACATTCTGATACAACAGAAAGTACTTTACCAAAAGATTAAAATTAATCTTAGAAAACCTGCGGTGTGTAACCGCACCGCAAGTTTTTTTTTAATATTTAAATAATTAAAATGTAGAAACAATGAAAAATAAAGTAACAGCCTTGAGATTGCCAAAAGAAAGTTTGGTGCGGCTAAATATGAATACAAATAAGAAAATATTAGTAAACATCAGTGATAGATATGATTTTCTTCCTGTTGTAAAAATTAACGGAAATGAAACTTCAAAAAATGCAATTATTTCTTTAAGTGATTGTACGGAATCCAAAACAGAATATCTTAATTTGGGGAGTGATTATGACAAAGAATGGAGAAATTATCCGATAGCAAATATTGTGATTGCGAAAAATTCAATCGCGAAAGTTCCGTTACTTGTGAAAATGGGATATGACCCTATTGGTCCGCAAGACGGAGACGGTGTTTTAGAGTTTAGAAGTTCAAATGCTTCCGTAAGGCTAAATTATATTGACAATGATGACACAGACTATGACAGCAGAGAAGATAAATACGACCTGAAAGATGCAGAGTATGGGGATGAGTTTGTGCTGGAGATTGATGCAAAAGCATTAGCCAGAGGAACAAAATTTAGTATTTCCGTATATGCTTCGGATGATAGTGATGGTTGGGGAAAAACATCCGGTAGAAAAGGAATTTGTGGAAAGTTTAATGTGAAAGTTGTAGAAAAAGACGTGTTCTTGGAGGAAGAATTAAAAAAGGGATTTGATTTATTGTCAATTATTTCTCAAGCACATAGAAAACAACCGAAAGAGGGTGAATATTCGGTCAATTACTGTATGCAAGGGGCGGATAGATTTTTAGGAGCAATAGTAGAAAATCAGAAAGATTTTTACACCTACGATGATAAAAACGGAACATTAGTATATAGTCCAAATTTTACAACGGCTATTGCAAGAGCAAAAGAAATAAAAGCATTAGGATATGGCTTGGATTATAAAGAATTTGGCGGAAACATTTTTGGATTTCAAGAAATTATTAGCGGCGAGGATGTATATGGGAATAATCCTACAAGAAATTTGTTTTTGAGAAATAACAATGGAATTTATGATTATTTTAAACTTATGATTAAAAATAAGAGAGGTATTCATATTTTCTATTTATCAATTGTTGACGCCCTTCATACATTATTTGTAATTGTTGATAATAAGGATTTATGTAATCCAACATACAAAATATATGATGAAGATGGAGAATCAAGTAGCAAGGGTTCACTTAAAACCATCGGTGATGGAATTTTAAAACAATCACAATGGGTATATACTTGGACAAAAAGTAAACTGGGATATTGGGCAAAATTAAATGTATCTTTGTTAAAATTTCAAAGAAAATGAAAAAAATCATTGTATTAATTCTGTTCGGTTTAATAGCTTGTCATAAAGAAAATACATATATTAGTATAAAGGATGACTTGTTATACATGGACAAAAAGAATAATATTTATTTAAAGGGTACAATAAATATTAAAAGTGAAAACAATCCTTTGAGTGATCAGGTAAGGTATTTTGATAA
>JAITMJ010000060.1 GCA_031277475.1 Flavobacteriaceae bacterium | reverse complement strand
GCAATGACAGCCGCTTGTACAGCAGGTTCTACAAACACTACCGGAAGAGAATGGATTTCCAATGTAACAGTAGGTGCTGAAGGCGGACAAACCATGTCCGGAGATTCCGGAGCAAGCACCTATTCGGATTATACTATGGATGCTGCACGCCAAATCACGCTTTATGCAAACAGCGCCAACAACACGATTTCGGTTTCCAAAGCGTGGGCTTCCACCAAATACAACGAGGGAATTGTGGTTTGGATAGATTTCAACAGAAGCGGAACTTTTGAGGCGAATGAAATTATTCTGCAATCTCCTTCAAACCAAGATACGCCGATAACCACCACTTTTGCAGTTCCTGCTACATCCTATATCGGAGACAAACCGGTGAGAATGAGAGTGAACATGAGATTTAATTCCAATGTTGCCAATGCCTGCGGAAACTTCACTTTCGGTGAAGTGGAAGATTACGCAGTGTATATTCCTTCTGTTTTGGCAGTTTCAGAAAATACCAAAGACAGCCAAATTCAGGTATATCCGAATCCTGCAAAAGACGTGTTGAACATTTCAAAAGTTTCGGATCGTGCAACATATGTTATCCACAGCGTTTCAGGACAGTTGATAAGCAAAGGAAATATTTCTGACGGAAAAGTGAATGTTTCTAAACTTCAAAAAGGTGTTTACGTGATCTCAATAGATGATAGCGGAAACAAAACCAACGTGAAGTTTGTGAAAGAATAATTCGGCTGATAGCGATTGCCTCTTTCATTTTTATTTTTTTTAAAATGAATCGGCGAAACCTAACAAAGTGGTTCGGCGTAGCCAATCTTTCAGATTTAGCTAATGGCTTTTTGCTATAATCCGTAAAATTTTAATAAAAGAATCCGCTTCGTAAATTGAGGCGGATTTTTTTAGACTCTTAAATTTGTACTTACGATAAAAATTAATATATTTGGAAAAATAAAAAAATTCATGAACAAAATTTTTACAGCTTTGCTTTGCACTTTAATGTCGGTTTTCGCGTTTGCGCAGTGGAATACGACTACGATGCGAGGCGAAAACACCAAACCGGCTGCACGAGCCGAGAGTTATTACTCGCTGAATCTTTCAGCGATGAGAAATAAATTGAGCAATGCGCAAGAAATGGGCAAGGGTGCTGCGCCTGTGATTATCAGTGTTCCGGTAATGGGCGGAACCATTGAAAAATTTGCAGTGTATAGTTTTCCGGTTGTCGTGAAAGAATTAGCAGATAAATACCATTTGGGTTCTTATACCGGCGTTGGTATTGATGATCCGGAGAAATTTATCCGTTTTTCGGTTTCACCTTTTGATTTCCAATCTATGATTTTCAAAAACGGAGAAATGGAATTTGTAGAGCCGATGAACAAAGAAAGAACCGTTTACGGCGTGCATCTGAAAACAAACAAAACCGAGGGTTCTTGGCTTTGTTCCACAAACGAAGATTCGGCATTAACTTCTGAAATAGAAAAAATGCTGGAAAACGGACAAACCTTTACCAACGATCCCTCGAATTTCATGTTGTCCTCCGATAAAAAATACAGAACGCTGCGTCTGGCAATGTCTGTAAATGGAGAATATACCATTTATTTCGGAGGAACTGTAGACGGTGCTTTGGCGGGAATTAATGCTACTTTGACGAGAGTAAACGGCGTTTATGAAAAAGATATCGCTACTCATTTGATATTGCAGTATTTTCCACAGTTGATATTTACCAATCCGGCAACTGATCCTTATGGTTCAGGCATCAGCGGATGGAATGCTGCGTTGCAGAATCTTTTGAATACGACTATCGGAAACTCTGCCTATGACATCGGACACATGATGGGTGCTTCCGGAGGCGGTGGAAATGCAGGATGTATCGGTTGTGTTTGTGTTGATGGTCAAAAAGGTTCGGGAATTACTTCTCCCGGAGTCGGAGGACCTGAAGGCGATAATTTTGACATCGATTATGTAGCCCACGAAATGGGACACCAATTGGGAGCCAACCATACGTTTTCAATGTCATTGGAAGGAGTCGGACAAAATGTGGAGCCGGGTTCGGGTTCTACTATTATGGGATATGCCGGAATTACCAACCAAGATGTACAACCCCATTCGGACGGATATTTTGTAGTCAATAGCATTAACCAAATTCAGACCAATTTAACTTCAAAAACTTGCGATATAGAAACGGCAATCGCCAATAATCCTCCGGTAATCACGGCAATGACACCGGTTACCATTCCAAAAAATACACCTTTTGTTTTAACGGCAGAAGCCACAGACCCGGAAGGCGACCCGATAACCTATACTTGGGAACAAACCAACAGCGCTACCACGCCTACAACAAAAACAAATGCAGGAACGCTGACTAATGGACCGAATTTCAGAACTTTACCGCCAACCACAAACCCAACGAGATATTTCCCGAAACTCTCTACGGTAATGAGCGGCGTTCTTAAAAATACAAACACGCCGGAATGGGAAGCCATTTCTACCGTTGCAAGATCCATGAATTTTACGGTTACGGTTCGAGACAATAATGCTAACGCCGACCAACAGCAAACGGCTTCTGCTACGCAAGCAGTAACCATCAGCAACAACGGTCCTTTTAAAATTTCTTCAACAAAAGTATATAACAATGCCCCCGGTCCTTTGACTTGGGATGTTGTGGGAACTAATGCCGCTCCGTTTAATGTAGTCAACGTGAAAATAGATTATTCTTCCGACAACGGAAATACATGGACTGTCCTTTCCGCATCTACAGCAAACGACGGAACAGAAGATTTCTCTTTTGCCTCTTTTCCTACGGGAACACAGTTGCACGTAAGAGTTTCTGCTATCGGAAACGTATTTTATGCAGTGGCAAAAGTAACGGTTTCACAAATCATACCATGTGACGGCTCTGCTCCGGTTCTTGTGGAAGTTTCAAACATAACGGATACTTCCGCAACAATTTCATGGGATGCCATTTCCGGCGCTACTTATACTTTGAGATACAGAAAAGTAGGGGAAACAACATGGATAGAAGTACCGACAGCGAGCAACTCCGTAAACCTTACCAATCTTGAAGAAAGTACACAATACGAATATCAAGTTTCCGCAATATGTTCCGGAAATCCGGGAGCCTATTCTCCAACTCAGACGTTTACAACAGCAATGATGCAATATTGTACCTCAACTTCTACCAATACTACCTTTGAATATATTTCTAATGTAACGGTAACACCTACAAACGGAACTCAAATGTCAAGTAATTCAGGACCAGGCACATATACGGATTATACCTCTGACAATAGTCGTCTGATTACACTCTATGCAGGAAGCACCGGCAATACAATTTCCGTTACCAAAGCTTGGCAAGGATCTCAATATGGTGAAGCAGTCCAAGTTTGGATAGATTTCAACAGAAATGGAACCTTTGAATCTCCGGGAGAGAGAGTGATGCAAACACCGGTAAACACTACTACTCCGGTATCAGCTACGTTCACAGTTCCCGCTACTGCTTATACAGGAGATAAACTTTTGAGAATGCGGATTGTTATGAAAGATGGAACTATAGCAGGTCCTTGTGAAAGTTATACTTACGGCGAAGTGGAAGATTATGCAGTAAAAATGATGTCTGCATTAGCGGTTTCCGAAAGCGTGAAAGAAAATGTTCAAATATATCCGAATCCTGCAAAAGATGTGTTGAACGTTTCCAAAGTTTCTAACAATGCAACATATATCATTCACAACGTTTCAGGACAGTTGATAAGCAAAGGAAATATTTCTGACGGAAAAGTGAATGTTTCCAAACTTCAAAAAGGCGTTTACGTCATCTCAATTGATGATAACGGAAACAAAACCAACGTGAAGTTTGTGAAAGAATAATTCGGCTGATAGCGATTGGCTAATGGCTTTTTGCTATATCCGCCTCGTAAATTGAGGCGGATTTTTTGTGTTTAAAGGGGTTTTTACTACTAACGCGTATGCAATAAAAATTACTCTGTGAGTAAGCAGCCGTTACTCACTCTGTAATCGCTCATTACTCACCGAGTAATTCAGGGTGATTGTTTGTTATGTTCAATTAATGTCTTATATCCACGTAAATCTGCAAAATCTGTGTCATTTGCGTGCTTTCAAGACAGCCTCCTATTCTTCCTCAGAACCATGGTTTTTCAATTTTAACCTCACCTCTCAATTCCCTATCTTTGCAAAAAATTTTTATTAAAATAAAATGTCCGAAATAAAACTCAATTCCATTCCCGAAGCGATAGAAGATTTGAAAAACGGAAAAATCATAATTGTAGTGGATGACGAAAACCGCGAAAATGAAGGTGATTTTCTTTCTGCCGCAGAATTGATAACGCCCGAAATCATTAATTTTATGAGCATTCACGGTCGCGGATTAATCTGCACACCACTTCCCGAAAAACGATGCAACGAACTCGGTCTCGACGTGATGGTTTCCCGAAGTACAGACCCGAAAGAAACCGCGTTCACCGTTTCCGTGGATTTAATCGGCAACGGCGTTTCCACAGGAATTTCCGCAAACGATCGGGCAAAAACCATTCTGGCACTGATGGACGAAAAAACAAAACCCGCGGATTTTATTCGCCCCGGACATATTTTTCCGCTTCGGGCGAAATCCGGCGGCGTTCTGAAAAGAGCCGGACACACGGAAGCCGCAATCGACCTAACGAAACTCGCCGGTTTGAAAGAAGGCGGCGTGATTTGCGAAATTCTGAACGAAGACGGAACTATGGCTCGGCTTCCGCAACTCGCGGAAATGGCGAAAAAACTCGGATTGAAAATCGTTTCCATCGAAGATATTATTGATTATCAACTGAAAAAAGGCGACCTCGTCAATAAAATCGAAGAACGAAAAGTGAAAACTTTTTACGGCGATTTCGATTTTCATGCCTTCCAAGAAAAACATACCGACCAAATTCATTTCGCTTTAACCAAAGGAAATTGGGAACTGAACGAACCTGTTTTGGTGCGGGTTCAAAGTTCGAGTGCTTATTTCGACGTGCTTTCAAGACTAATCAACGGCGAAAAACCTTTGCTGCAAAAAGTAACAGACCTCATCAATAAAGAAGAAAAAGGCGCGATTGTTTTCATTAACAACGTTTCCAACGCCGAAAATATAATGCGAAAATTGCAACATTTTATGGATTTTCAGGACGGACAAGAAAACCGCCCTACCCTATCCACAAACTATATGGAATCCGGAATCGGAATACAAATTTTGAAAAAATTAGGCATCACAAAATTTCGGGTTATCAGCCAGAATATCAGCCAAAAACCTTTGGTTTCCGGCTACGGCGTGGAAATTTTGGAAATGGTTTCGCTGTCGTGATATTATTGATGAAATTATAAAAAACTTATCTTCGAATTAATTTTCCACCGCTCTTTCGATTTGTTTGATTTCTTTTAGTTTTTCCACAATTTTGGAAACCGTTTCAGGTTTTCCTATTTTCAGTGGAACTGTGGTTTTCACGTCGTCCCATTTGAAGACCAAATTTGCAGAATTTTCATCAATCGGGTCGAGAGAAATTTCAAACCATTCTTGTTTTTCCGCGAGTTTTTGAATCGAAACTGTGGTTTCCAAAACGTTTTGTTTTTCGTCAAATTCGTAGGCACCCCATTGCTGAGAATCTTTGTTCAAGATGATTTTCCATTCTTTTTCGGTCGGGATTACGAAAAGTCCGTAAGTTCCCGCGGGAATCTCTTTTCCATTGAAATTCACAGATTGTCCGAAAGAAATTGTGGTGGCAGCATTGGCTCCCGCTCGCCAAACTTTTCCGTAGGGAACGAGGTCGCCGAATATTTTTCTGCCTTTCACGCCCGGTCTTCCGTAATCAACGGAAATTTTCGACATTGAAAATTCCTGCTCTATTTTTTGTCTCGGACTCGCAGCCGGAGCCGAAAATTGTGCTTGCAAACCGAATGAAACACCCAATGCAACTGCTAAAAAAATCTTTTTCATTTTTATTAATTTTAATATTAAATTTACAATCCGTTTTAAACGGGTCTAAAAATACAAAAAAAAGTTAATTTGAAATTAATTTGAATCCCCAATAAAATGCAAAACATCACAAACATAAAATTCCAAAACATCGGCAACATTCCGGAATCGGTGAAAGATTTTTTGAATTTTGAGTTGAATGATTATAATTTTTCCGTTTTTTCGCCGGAAAATGTGAAGCAAAAAATAAAATCCAAATCCGAATTTTTTAACGCCGAAAAAAGGAATCTGCTTTTTGAAGTTTTGAAAAATCAACATTCGGATTCGCAATTATCTGAAAATCAAAAATTTAATATAGATTCTATTCTTCTCGAAAATACATTTACGGTTACGACCGGACATCAACTGAACCTGTTTTCCGGACCGGTTTTTTCGATTTACAAAATTATTCAAACCATAAAACTCGCCGAATTTTTGAAGACAAATTTTCCTGAAAATCATTTCGTTCCCGTGTTTTGGATGGCTTCGGAAGACCACGATTTTGAGGAAATCAATCATTTTAAAACGAAAAATCATCTTTATAAAATCGAGGGAAAATCCGGAGGTGCGGTCGGGAAAATTAAAATTGAAGATGAACATTTTATTTCCGATTTTGAAAACGAATTTAAAAATTCCGCTTTCGGAAACGAATTGATTTCGATGATGAAACACGCATACAAAACCGGAAATACGCTTTCCGAAGCCACGAGAATTTTGTTTCAAGAACTTTTTTCCGATTCGGGTTTGCTGATTTTGGACGGCGATTCCCAAGCGTTGAAATCTGAAATGAAACCGATTTTCCGCGAAGAATTATTAAACCAAAATCTTCATCGTTTCAGCAAAAATAATGTGGATTTCATTAAAAATAAATACGGAAAAGTGCAGGTAAATCCGCGAGAAATCAACCTGTTTTATCTTTCCGAAACGCGAAACAGAATCGAAAAAAAGGGAAATCAATATAAAATTTTGGACACCGAAACGGAATTTTCCGAAAGCGAAATTTTGGAAGCATTGGAAAAACATCCCGAAAAATTCAGTCCGAACGCGCTGCTTCGTCCGGTTTATCAGGAATTTATTTTGCCGAATTTGGTTTATGTCGGCGGCAATGCGGAAATTTTGTATTGGTTGGAATTAAAAGATTATTTTGAGAAAATCGGGCTCGGTTTTCCGGTTTTGGTTCCGAGAAATTCTATGCTTTTCATTTCCGAAAAATCTGTTTTAAACATTGAAAAATTTGGATTTGAACCGGCGGATTTTCTAAAAAATTTTGATGAATTTTCCAAAGATTTCTTATTGAAAAACAATAAGATAAAAGAAATTTTAGACCAAAAAGAAAACGCTTTGAAACTTCAATTTTCGGATTTGAAAAACATTGCCGAGCGCACCGATAAAACGTTTGGAAATATGGTTTCTGCCGAAGAAAAGCGACAATTAAAATCTTTTGAAAGAATGAAAAAGCGACTTCTGCGAGCGGAAAAAATAAAACACCGCGAAAAATTGGAACAGTTGAAAACCCTTTTTCACAAAATTCATCCCGAAGAAAAATGGCAAGAGCGTGTTTTGAATTTCAGTGTATTCTACGCGAATTTCGGGAAAAATTGGCTGAAATTCTGCTATGAAAAAATGCCTGCGGAAAAATCTGAACTTGTGGTTTCTGGATTTGGGGAGTAAAGATTTTTTACCTCACAAAATGTGCTAAACACTAAGCATAAGATGAGCCGGAATGTTAAGCGTTTTGCAAATCAATCCTGCATTTTTTAATGTCGGCTCGGCTCTTCCGGACACATAATCATTTATGCGTGAGGGACTTACACCGATTTCAGTCGCAAGTTGTTTTTGGGTAATTCCCATTTCCGACAAAGACAATTCTATCAATTCCGCTATCGTTGGTTTTCCGATTGGATAATGTTCTTTTTCGTATTCCATCACAATGTCGGACATTAAAGATAATTCTACGGCATTTTTATCGTTTGTCGGCGTATCGTCATCCACAATCGGAAGCAGTTCTTCTATCCGCGCCAAAGCGTATTCGTATTGATTTTTCGTGATATTATTCATAATTTTTTTAAGATTTTATATGGTTGAACTGTCTATTTTATCATATTCTTTATGAGTGCCTAAAAAACGCACATAAATATATCCTATTGTGAATTTAATCACTACCACAAGTCTGTAATGATTGCCTTTTATGTTAAAAACATAATGTTGATTTCCAACAAAATCTACGGTTGAAAAATCCGTTTTTATATCGGAAAGATTTTTCCATTCCGCTTGTTCTGCGATATCATACCAGCGTTCCAGCGCAACACGAGAATCCTCATATCCTTTCGTTTGATAGAACTCTTTCAGTTTTCTGTGAGATATGATTCGCATATTTTTTTTAAACCGTAAATATAATTTAAAATTTTGAAAAACAGAATTATTTTATATAAATATTTTGTAATTCAAATTTTTAATATTTTATTTTTTATAAGTCAATCATGTCAAAATCATTATAATTTTAAATAATTATAACAAATAAATTAAATATATTTAATTATTATTAAATATTTAAGCATAATTTTAACGCAAATAATTTTTAATCCTGAATCAAGTTCAGGACTTGAAAATATTTTAAACGCAAAGGCGTTTCACTCAGCAAATGAAAAAAACATATTAAGAGAACGCAAGCCTTTGTTAAATAAAATGCCTTTGCGTTTTCGAAAAAAAAGAAAATTAAACCTTGCGAGCCTTGCGATAAAAAAAGACGTTGGATTAACATTTTTTAGCGCGTTTAGCCTGTGGAAAAATTGATTCAAATCAAGAAATCAAAAAACCGATAATTTTTTATGTTTAAATTTATTTTTATTAACTTTGGGTAAACACAAGAAAGCAAATGGACGCAAAAAGTCCCGATTTATCAGTAGAATTAAAAAAATATTTCGGGTTTTCTCAGTTTAAAGGACAACAGCAAAAGATTATCGAAACGCTTTTGGAAGGTAAAAATGTATTCGTTTTAATGCCCACCGGCGGCGGAAAATCTTTGTGCTACCAACTTCCTGCGCTCATTTCCGAAGGAACCGCAATCGTGATTTCGCCGCTCATCGCTTTGATGAAAAATCAGGTGGATGCCATCAACGGATTCGCCGAAACGGGAACCGCTCACGTTCTCAATTCCTCGCTGAACAAAACGCAAACCAACCAAGTATTTGCCGACATCAAAAGCGGAAAAACCAAACTGCTTTATGTGGCTCCGGAAAGTTTGATTAAAGAAGATTATCTCGATGTTTTGAAAGAGGTGAAAATCTCGCTCGTGGCAATAGACGAGGCGCATTGCATTTCCGAATGGGGACACGATTTCCGACCGGAATACAGAAACCTGAAACCCATTATCAACAAAATTGCCGATGTTCCCATCATCGCGCTCACGGCTACGGCTACGCCGGAAGTTCAGGACGATATTCAGAAAAATCTGGGAATGGCGGACGCCGTCGTGTTTAAAGACAGTTTCAATCGCCCGAATTTGTTTTACGAAGTTCGCCCAAAAGTGAATGTGGACAAAGAAATTGTGAAATTCATCAATCAAAATAAAGGAAAATCCGGAATTGTATATTGTTTGAGCCGAAGAAAAGTGGAAGAATTTACGCAACTCCTTCAAGTGAACGGAATTAATGCACTTCCTTATCACGCCGGTTTAGACCAAAAAGTGCGCGTCATCAATCAAGATAAATTTTTGATGGAAGAATGTGATGTGATTGTGGCGACCATCGCTTTCGGAATGGGCATCGACAAACCCGATGTTCGTTTTGTGATTCATTATGATATTCCGAAATCTTTGGAAAGTTATTATCAAGAAACCGGAAGAGCCGGAAGAGACGGCGGCGAGGGCTATTGTCTCGCTTTTTACGACCCGAAAGATATTGAAAAATTAGAAAAATTTTTAGCGCAAAAACCCATTTCCGAAAAAGAAATCGGGTTGCAACTTTTGAATGAAGTCATCGGTTTTGCAGAAACTTCGATGAGCCGAAGACAATATTTGCTTTATTATTTCGGCGAAGAATTTGACCCGATAAACGGCGCAGGCGCAAAAATGGACGATAATTCCGTAAATCCGCCGAAATTGAAAGATGCCACCAAAGATTTGTTCACGGTTTTGGATGTGGTGAAATGTTTGGAAGAAAAATTCCGCACGAAAGATTTAATTAATGCCATCCTTG
Source organism: Flavobacteriaceae bacterium (assembly GCA_031277475.1). Taxonomy (GTDB): domain Bacteria; phylum Bacteroidota; class Bacteroidia; order Flavobacteriales; family Weeksellaceae; genus JAITMJ01. The sequence goes on along the minus strand of JAITMJ010000060.1, from coordinate 7,701 downwards.
GTAAAGAAAGTGCCGTTACGAAATCTTATAAATTGGAAACGCACCGGATTTTCGGAATCGGAAAACACGAGAGCGAAAACCATTGGAAATCCATTATTCGGCAAGCCACAGTTCAAGGATTTTTGCAAAAAGACATCGAAACCTACGGTGTTTTGAAAATTACCGAAAAAGGTCAGCAAGTTTTAGACGAAACCTACACCGAAAAATTTCTGATTGCCGAAGACCGCGAATACGATTTGGCGCAAACCAAGCAAGATTCGGATGCGGTTCAGATGCAAGGCGGAAATGCGATGGATCAAAATCTTTTCAGCCAATTAAAAGAACTCCGAAAAAATGTCGCGAAAAAATTGGGCGTTCCGCCGTACACAGTTTTTATGGATCCGAGTTTGGAAGATATGACGGTTCAATATCCGATTTCAGTAGAAGAAATTGCAAAAATTTACGGCGTGGGCGAAGGAAAAGCCAAAAAATACGGACAGGAATTTGCGGATTTCATCAAAACTTATGTCGAAGAAAACGAGATCGAACGGATGCAAGATATGGTTTTGAAACAGGTGGCAAACAAATCTAATCACAAGGTTTTCATCATCCAAAATACGGACAAAAAATTGGATTTGGAAGACATCGCGAAAGCCAAAAATTTGACGATGGACGAACTGCTGAAAGAAATGGAAAGCATTGTCTATCAAGGAACTAAACTGAATATTGATTATTATATCGAGGAAAATTTCGATGAAGATATCGTGGATGAATTTATGGAATTTATGCGAGAATCCGAAAGCGACAGCATGAAAGTTTTGTTGGACGAGTTTGGAGACGAACTTTCCGACGAAGAAGTGCGAATGCTGCGGATAAAATTCATCAGCGATGTGGCGAATTGAGATATTGCAAAATATTTAAGTATAATTTTAACGCAAAGAGTTTTTAATCCTGAATCAAGTTCAGGACTGAAAAATATTTTAAACGCAAAGGCGTTTTACTCTGCAACCTGAAAAACGCATTAAGAGAACACAAGCCTTTGCGTTTTCGAAAAATCCGGATAAAAATAGAAATCTTTGCGTTAAAAAAAGACGGTGGATTAACATTTTTTAATGCGTTTAACTTGGGGTTGCGAAATCGAAGCGCCAAACCCCGATTTCTTTTCGTAATTTTGCCGAAATTTTTTTAAAACATTATGCTTACAGTATCCAATTTATCTTTGCAATTCGGGAAAAGAGTGCTTTTTGACGAGGTGAATATTATGTTTACCAAAGGAAATTGCTACGGAATTATCGGAGCAAACGGTGCCGGAAAATCTACTTTTCTGAAAATCCTCACCGGAAAACAAGACCCGACCACCGGAAATGTTTCTTTGGAACCCGGAAAACGAATGTCGGTTTTGGAGCAAGACCACTTTGCCTACGACAATTTCAACGTTTTGGAAACCGTACTTCGGGGCAACAAAAAACTATTCGAAATCAAAGAAGAAATGGACGCGCTGTATGCAAAACCGGATTTCTCTGATGCAGACGGAATAAAAGCCGGCGAACTCGGTGTAATATACGAGGAAATGGGAGGTTGGACTGCCGAAGCCGATGCGCAAACGATGCTTTCAAACGTGGGAATTAAAGAAGATATGCATTGGCAGATGATGAGCGAATTGGAAAACAAAGACAAAGTGAAAGTACTTCTCGCACAAGCACTTTTCGGAAATCCGGACGTGTTGATTCTCGACGAACCGACCAACGATTTGGACATTGAAACCATTTCGTGGCTCGAAGATTTTTTGGCAGATTATGAAAACACCGTGATTGTGGTTTCGCACGACAGGCACTTTTTAGACGCCGTTTGCACGCACATCGGAGATTTGGATTATGCCAAACTGAACCTTTACACCGGAAATTATTCGTTTTGGTATCAGGCTTCGCAATTGGCGACCAGACAACGCGCTCAGGCAAACAAAAAAGCCGAAGAAAAGAAAAAAGAACTTTTGGAATTTATCGCCCGTTTCAGTTCAAACGTTGCCAAAGCAAAACAAGCAACCGCCAGAAAAAAAATGCTCGACAAACTGAATATTGAAGACATAAAACCGAGTTCCAGAAGATATCCCGCCATTATTTTTGAAATGGAACGCGAAGCCGGAGACCAAATTTTGGAAGTGAAAAACCTCGCGAAATCCAAAGACGGCGAATTGCTTTTCAGCAACATTGATTTTAAATTAAAAAAAGGCGACAAAGTGGCGGTTCTTTCTAAAAATTCTTTGGCGATTACGGAATTTTTTAAAATCATTTCCGGAAATGCAAAACCCGACAAAGGCGAATATCATTGGGGAATCACGACATCACAATCTTATATGCCGCTGGACAATGCCGAATTTTTTGAAAACAATTTGAATTTGGTAGATTGGCTTCGGCAGTTCACGAAAAACGACGAAGAACGGCACGAGGAATTCATTCGCGGATTTTTGGGAAGAATGCTTTTTTCCGGCGATGAAGCGTTGAAATCCTGCAAAGTGCTTTCCGGAGGCGAAAAAATGCGGTGTATGTTTTCGCGAATGATGCTCCAAAAAGCCAACATTCTTTTGTTAGACGAGCCTACCAACCATTTGGATTTGGAAAGCATCACGACTTTAAACAATTCGCTTTCAAATTTTAAAGGAAATATTTTGCTCGCTTCCCACGACCACGAAATGTTGCAAACGGTCTGCAACCGAATCATCGAACTCACGCCAAACGGCGTCATAGACCGCGAAATGACGTATGATGAATACCTCGAAGATAAAAAAGTGAAAGAATTGAGAGAGAAAATGGGGTAAAAATTTAAGGATTTAAGCATTTAAGCATTTAAAGATTTTCAAACTTTTAAAAGTCGAAGTGTTTAACATTGAACCTTGAATTAAACCTCGAAAACCCTAAAATGAAAATCGAAATATTTACAGACGGTGCTTGCAGCGGAAATCCGGGAAAAGGTGGCTACGGAATCTTGATGAGGATTCCGGAAAAAGATTATTCCAAAACTTTTTCGCAGGGATTTCGTAAAACCACGAACAACCGAATGGAACTTTTAGCCGTAATCACCGCATTGGAAAACATCAAAACCGAAGGACACGAAATCCATATTTTCACGGACAGCCAATACGTTTCCGAAGCAATCAATCAAAATTGGATTTTCAGCTGGGCAAAAAAAGGATTTCAAAAAGTGAAAAATCCCGATTTGTGGAAACGTTTTTATCCGCTGATGAAAAAATACAATCCGAAATTTCATTGGATAAAAGGACATTCCGGACATCCCGAAAATGAAATGGTGGACGAACTTGCCGTAAACGCCGCTCAATCCAAAGATTTGCAAATTGACGAATATTTTGAAAATCCTGACAGTGGCGGACTTTTTTGAACTCTATCCGAAAAATTCCGAATTAAATTCATTAGTTCAAAATTAGAAATGTTGCTGATTTTTTAATCTTCATTTTTTTTCATAAATAACTATTTATCAGCAAATTATATTTCGGTTTTTACCTTTGTGAATCCCAGCACTACCCTACTGTTTATATTTATTTTAATATTGTAAATTAAATATTTACATTTGTAATTATGAATCTGAACGATAGAATTTCAAAGGTTATAGAATTTTCTAAACTTTCGTCCTCCGAGTTTGCAGACACTATTGATGTACAACGTTCTTCCATTACACACATTACTTCCGGAAGAAATAAGCCGTCTTTGGATTTTTTAATCAAAGTGAAAAATCATTTTCCGGAATTGCAATGGGATTGGCTGATAAAAGGCGAAGGCGAAATGTGGAAACCTGCATTGATAGAGGATAAAATAAAAACCACTTCCCCACTCGATTTATTTGCACTGATTAATGATAATGAAAATTCAGAAATTTCCGAGTCTGAAAATCCGTCTCAAAGTAAAAATGAGAGAGAGTCCTCACCTTCAATAAAAGTTGAAAACCCGAAAAAAATATCAGACTCTCAGCGATTAGAAGTTCATGAAAAAAATGAAGACACACAAATTATTGAAAATCAGAAAAATAAAATTAAAAGAATTGTTCTGTTCTACGAAAATAAAAAATTTGAAAGTTTCGATCCGGGAACTTTTTGAAAAATCAATAAAGGCTTATAAAGTAGATTCGCTGGCTTCGGTCAGGTCTTTTTATGACGCCGGAAAATTCCTATCCAAACTTCTGTATTGACCGGCTTTCGGCGATGTGTTCGGGCAAAAGATTTTCGGAGTTAGGATTTGGAGCGTTTTATGAAATGTTTTATTTTTGTTGATAATCAATACGCAGAAAATATCATGGATTCATATAGATTCAGCACCGTCATTTCAGATGTAGGCGTTATCACGTTGCCTCCCATTCCGGATTTGCATAATATGGAAGCCGAAGTTCTTATCATTCCCAAACGAAGAAAGTCTCAAACTGAAAAAACAAAGCACAAAATCTATTCGGCAACGGATTTTCTCAATGAATTTTCGGGTATCATTACGGGAATGGAACAGATTACCGATGAGGAATTAGACCTTTTGAAACAAGAGCAATGAAAAAGAAATTGATAAAATTTATAAATTGATATGACGACCAAAGAAGATATTTCTAATTTTTACGATGATTATTCGCAAAGGCAAATCCGAATCGGAGCCAACGAAAGACTTATTTCTTTATACAAAAGGCTTTTAAAATTAGGTTTAAAAACAGATTGTCGCGTTTTGGAACTCGGTTGCGGAGTCGGAATTTTTACAAAACTACTCTCGCGAAAAATTTCCAAAGGCATTATTGAAGCCGTTGATCTCAGCGAAAAAAGCGTGAACATCGGGAAAAAATACCTCAACAAAAAAAATGTGGTGTTCAAAAAAGACGATGTGGTTCATTACAAACCCCAGTATTCCGACTTTGATTTTATCACACTTTTAGACGTTATAGAGCACATTCCGATGGAAGAACACGGAAATCTTTTTAAAAATTTAGGTAAAATCGCAACCGAAAAAACACAAATTCTCATCAACATCCCGAATCCTCAACTTATAGAATACTATCGGCAGCATTCTCCCGAAGAACTTCAAGTGATAGACCAAGCGATTTATCTTTTTCCGCTGATGCAACACATTGAAAATGAGAATTTTGAAATTGTATATTTTGAAAAATACAGCATTTGGAAAATAGAAGATTATCACGTGATGGTTCTCCGAAAAAAAAGGAAATTTGAACTGAAAAACCGTTTCGACCGAAAAACAATTCTACAAAAAATAAAAGGCAGAATTTCCCGCAAATATTGGAACAGATAAAAAAATGATGCCGAAAATTTCTATTGAATCTGCATCACGGGGTGAAAAAAATTATTTTGCTATCAACGGATATTTTTCCGGATGTGTCAGGCTCTCTATAGCCAAATCCACATCCAAAGCATCCCATCGAACTCCGGTTCGTCCTACGGGTTCAATATTGAAAACATCGGCAATCGCAGCATTTTCAAACCACGGATTAGAACTATATGGCAAAAAATATACATTTCCATACGCTTCAATCGTAATGCCGTTTGAAACAATGGCGTGAACTTTAACGGAAGTGTTTGTTCCATTTGTCTTTAAATTCTGTTTCATTTTTCGTTATGATTTTCAATATTTCGTTTAATTCAAATTGTTTAAATCCGTCATTATCAGCCATTTCTATTTTAGGTTCCAGCCAAAACTTACATTGTTTGTTTCCTTTTACTACATGAATGTGCTTTCTTTCTTCTTCTTTCGACCATGTAAAGAACCTGTAACCTTTTTCATATAAAAATGTCGGACTCATTTTGTTAATGTATTTGTTTATAGCCGATTCAACATTGTAAAATATTGATAATACAAAAGTAAAAATAAATTATTATTCAGACATCAGCAAATCGCCAATCGCCAACCTCACACATTCCAAAATTCCCTGTCCAAACTTCTATACTGAATGGCTTCGGCGATGTGTTCGGGCAAAAGGTTTTCGGAGTTTTCCAAATCATCAATTGTTTTTAGATTTTTCTTTGTAAAAATTTAGATGTTCCTTTAAAAGTTCTATTTGTTCGTTTTTGGATTGGATAAGTTTTTCATACGCTTCTTTGTTCTCTTGATAAAAATTATCAATTTTTTGCTGATAGACATTTTCGTTATCATGGTTATGTTGATTCAAAACATCTTTATCCAAATCTAAAAAATCTGTGTATGGACTTTCTAAAATTTCCGCAATTTTAAAAAGCCTCTCTACCGTCAGTTTTGTTTCTCCGGTTTCTATTTTTCTGTAAGCAGCGGGCGTAAGTCCCAGATCATCCGCCATATTTTCGTAAGTATATCCTTTACGATTGCGGTGCTGCACAATTTTCTCTATAATTTTTTCCATGTCCATAAATACAAATTTTCACCAAAAGTAAAAATAATTTTACTAAAAGTAAAATATTTTCATTAAAAGTATATCTTATTTCAAAAAAACATTTCATCTTTACCGCAGAAATTTTTTAGTCGACGAAAAAATTCAGTGTAATTCAATTTTATTTTAATTTTAAATTTTAAAAAATGAAAAAGTATTTTTTAGCTGTAACTATATTAATGACAGCAACCTTGAGTGTATATGCAAATAATTCATTTGCATCGAAAGCAATTGACAAAGACGATTTAATCGAAATTGTTCAAAAAGATGTAACATACAAAAATCTTTTGAGTACCATTTCTTCAATTGATAAAGATTATTTTGTAGATAAAGAATCTTTACTGAAAGATGAAAGAGGTGAAAAATGGGCTGTACAACTCTCAATTAAAAATGAGAAGAATGATGTAGCAGGTTTTTATTATTTGACGAGCGATGGAGTTTCTTGTTTTCAAGATATTTCAGGTATAAGCAACAACAAAATCATTAATTACAATTTGAATGATGGTTCAATAAGCAATTTTATTATCGAAAATAATCAAATAAAAGAAGTGATTAATGTTAGTGGTGCGAAACATGCAAGTAATCTAAAAAAATTGCCATACTGCGATATTCCTTATGCCGCAGCTTGTGCTACTTTAGCTCTTGCAAGCGGAACAGGAACATTCGGATTTGGAGTTTGCATGCTGTTTTGTGGATAATTAATTAAATTTGCGGAGAATAATAGGATTTATTGTTCCCCGTTTAATTTATTGAAAATGAGCAATATAAAACTAAAAAATTCTGATATTAATGTTTTTCCCGCAAAATTTTCTTTCTACGTCAATGGCGAAAAAATAGAATTTAAAAACTATGAAACTATTAATTTCAAAATTCCGGAGGGAAAATATACATTTTATGCAGAATATTTGTGGTATAAAAGCAATGAAATCTCATTGACGATTAATACCGGCGAAACCAAAGAATTTGTCATCAGCAGAATGTATCATAATTTATCCATAATATTTGGATTTTTGATTATAATCATGTGGATTGTATTTTACTACCTATTCCAAATAAAATTAATTTGGATTTTATACTTCGCTGTTTTTCCTTTTATAATCACATTTTATTACAGAACTTTCGGTTGGAAAAAATTTTTAAAACTTAAAAAATTATGAGAAAATCCGGTGAGTTTAAAGATTTATCCAATGAGATGAAAATGCCGAAGTTTAATTAGTCAATCCTTAAAAACCCTACCCCACGCCGTGCCACGCGAAAAATTTTTCGGAAAAGAGCAGGCGAAAAATAAAACGCGAAAAAATTTCCCGCAATTCTTCCATGATTTTT
>JAITMJ010000008.1 GCA_031277475.1 Flavobacteriaceae bacterium | reverse complement strand
CATCCCCCTCCCTATCGTGGGACAGGGGACTTTTTTATCCTCTCCGAAAGTGCGGAGCGGTTTTGCTCCGCTGCTTCCGAAAAGTTTTAATGAACCTAACATTTCACAAAATGTGCTTTCATTGTCGGCAGATTCAAAGGCTTATTGCTTATAGCCTCTTGTTTACTGCTTCGTCTTTATTGCTTTTTATTTTAAAGGAACCGGCTAATCTCGTTCCTCAGATTTCTTTGTTCTCTAACCTAAAAACCTATTCATCTGATTCACGCTGCAAATTTGAATGTACTTTTAGAAAGAAATATTATTCTTTCGGGGGGAATATTTGGGGGAGACACCATAAAAATATGGGGGATTTTTGTGGGAGGCATCATAAAAATATGGGGTGGAGGTGGGGGAATATCATAAAAACATGGGGGATTTTTGGGGGGTAGCATCTGAATTAAAATCTATAAATATCTGATTATTATATATTTACTGTTTTCTTTCGTTGTTTAATATATTTTTTCATTAGAAAAAATTTTCTTTGCTTTGCAACACGAAACAAAAAAAGGATTATGAACCGCACCATTCTCACGTGCTTTGCTATTTCGGCAATAAGCATTTCAACCAAAATTTCCGCACAACGAGGTGAATTAATTGCAATAGATTCTCTGTCGAAAGTTATAAACAATCCCAAGATTTCTCAGCGGGAAAAAATAAAACCGATGACTGAACTCTCACTAATATATGCCGATGAAGGCGACAGTCTGAAAGCGAGAAAACTCCTGAACCAAGCACGGATACTTGCCCGAAAAGAAAAAGACAGCAAGTATATGATTTATGTTTTGAATTGGGAATTGATGAATATTTTAGATATTTATCCCAGAAATATTACAAAAACTTATAAAATTATAGATAGTGTTTATGTTGCCATTTCAAAAACTACCGATCTTGAAGCACAAGCATCAGGCTACGATTGTATAGGCTATATGAAAAGCGTAACAGATTTGAAATATAATTTTGACGATTGTTTTACAGCCATATCCCTTACCGAAAAACTTCCGGAAAGTTCGCAGGAAAAATACGTGCTGTTGTTTAATATTTATAAAACTTTGTTTGCAGATAATATGAGCAAAGGAAAAACAGCCAATACCGAAAAATATCTCAATGAAATGTATCGGGCGGCTGAAAAAACCGGAAACAAGAATAATATTTGCATAGCCTTATATGCAAAATTGTATTTTACAGTTCATTTGCTAAAAGATGAAAAAACAGCTACACAAAATTTTGAAAGTTTGGAGCGGTATATTTCTCAAAATAGAAACCGCCTCAGTTCCTTAACCTATGGAAATTCAGTGGTTGAATTGTACAGTTTATACCTCACCTATCCGAATGCCCATTACAAAGAAATGCTAAAACCGCATGTAGAAAACTGCAAAAAAATAACGGGAAAGAATCGCAAAACCCAAAGAATGTTGTTCAGCATCAATCTTTTCGAAACATACGAACGAAAAGATTATGCAAAAACGATAGAACTTTGCAAGAAACAAATTGAGATTGATAAAAATGCAAATCCCAATTTCGTCAGCAATGGATATTCAGATTTATCCGGCGTTTATACGGAAATCGGACAGCATCAACAAGCAACCGAAGCCATGGCTGAAAGTTTGAAATATTATAAACAGTCCGTGAATGAACAGATAGAAGAACAACGACAACTCGCCGAAGTGAAATTTGAAACCGAGAAAAAAGAGGCTGCACTCAAAGCAAAAATCTTACTTTATCTCATAATTTCAATTTCGCTAACGGGTTTTCTGATTTTTTCAATTATTTTGTTCAACAGGCGAAACAAGAGATTGAAACTCGAAAAAGAATATGCCCAGCAACAAACAAAATTGAAAGAATATGAAAAAGAAACAGCACAAAAAAGATTGGTTGCCGCCAATTTACAGATGTTGAAAAAAAATGAAACTTTAGAAAAAATTACAAAAAAATCCGCTGACGAAGAAGCGCAGAAACTAATACGGGAAGATTTTTTAAATGATAAATTCTATACCGATTTTGAGAAAATTTTCGAAGGCATACATCCTCAGTTTTTTGAATTTCTAAGAGAAAAAGCCGCCCCGAACAACCTTACAAACCTCGATTTGCGATATTGCGCCTACATCTATTTGCAGAAAGGAAACAAAGAAATCTCCAATGAACTGAACGTGAGTTACTACACTGTGGTCAGCAACAAAAAAGACTTGAAAAGAAAATTACATTTAGATAAAAATTCCAATTTTAAGGATTTGTTCAGTCTTTTTACACATCCGGATTAAAAGCCTGAAAATTAATTTTTTTCTTCAAGCAAACTCCGATATTCTTCAAGCAAAGCCTTCCAAATCATTTTTTGTTCGTAGCGGGAAACAATCATCGGGCGGGCGTTTTGTTTTAATTTTTCATAAAGATTTTTATCGTCAAACATTTTTTTCATCGCTTGTTCTATGGCTTCCGCATTTTTTACGGGAATGATGATACCGTTTTTGCCTTCGATGATGATTTCGTTGCAACCGTTAATATCGGTAACAATGCTCGGCAATTCCATCGCTCCGGCTTGCATCACCACATTCGGAAAACCTTCGCGATAACTCGGAAAAACCAACGCATCGGAAATCGCAAAATACGGACGAACATCGTTTTGAAAACCGACTGAAATAATGTTCGGATTGTTTTCAATTTCTTTCGATGTTTCGGGCAAAAGCGGATCGAGCCTTGGTTCAAAATTGCCGACCAACAACAGTTTTGCGTTTTTTTGGTCTAAATTTTTAAATACGGAAATCAATTCGTTGATGCCTTTATCTTTCACCAATCTTCCCACAAAAATAAAGACAAAATCGGAATTTTTAAGGTTTAATTTTTGTTTTAAATTTTGCTTTTGCTTTTCCGAAATCTGTTCCGGTGAAAAAAAATCGGTATCGATTCCGTTAGAAGATCCGCTTGCTATTATTTTTAATTTGCGTCCATCGGTATAATTATTTTTTAAAATAAAATCATACAATCCTTTCGAGTTTGGATATATTTTTGTGGCGCATCTGTAGGTGATTTTTTCTACAATGTCCAAAATTTTGCGTTTAATTCCCGAAGTTTCCATCAAAGGCAAACCGGCAACCGTATGCAAACGATGAGGAATTTTTGCCAATTTCGCCGCCAACATTCCGATGATTCCTGCTTTCGGCGTGTGTGTGTGAACGATTTGCGGTTTTTCTTTTCTCAAAAAACGGTAAATGTGCCACAACGATTGCAAATCCTTAATCGGCGTGATTTTTCGCGACATATTGACGGGCATTACCTGTATTTCTTCATCCATTTTTACCTCTTCCAATTCTTTTCCCGGCGAAGCAATTCCCGTTACCTCAAAATATTTTGACATAAATTTCAGTTGCCCTTTCAATAAAATTTTTAAGGAAATCGGAACGGTAGTAATGCGGACGAGTTTGAGATGTTTCATCAAAATAAAAACGGCTTAAATCCGAAGAAATTATCTACAAATTTAAGTAAGTTCGGAAATACCATTTCTGAAAACAATAAAACGTCCAAACGGTGAAAGAATTGTCTTCAATTCCTTTAATATGATTGATAACCAATTTGTTAATTTCTTGGACATCAAATAAATTCTGTTCTTCTAATTTTTTTGCATCAATGTAGCTCAGGAGTTCTTCTTTCAAGTCGGAACGCAGCCAATCGCCGACGGGAACGCCGAAACCTTGCTTGTTCTTATTTAAAAAGTTTTTCGGAAAATAATCTTCAAAGGCTTTTTTCAGAATGTATTTTTTATTGTTTCCGTTCAGCAGATATTTTTCGGGAAGAGTGCTCGCAAAATCCCAGATTTTTTTGTTGAGAAAAGGTGATTCGGTTCCCAAAGATGCGAGCATTGTCGTGCGATCTGCTTTCACCATCATATCGCCTTCAAGGCTTATTTTTCGGTCGATTTCACGAAAATCCGTGAGGTTTTTAGGTTTCCCGATTTGATTTTTATAATATTTCAAAGCGTCTTCCACACGATTATTTGCTAAAAGAATTTTTGATAAATCGTGATCTTTAAAACCTAATTTAATAATGTTATAATAAAAATCTCCGGTATAATTCACGGAATTTATGGTCTTTTTTAATTTAAATTTAAATCCCCGATGATCTTCTTTTTGAACCAATAATTTATTGCTTTTTCTTACAATAAACCCGTGGATTTTTTCGGGAACGAAACGCGTATATCGCCTATTGATAGAGCCTATCAGATACTTGTTGTAGCCGCCGAAAACTTCATCTCCGCCTTCTCCGCTCAAGGCTGTTTTTACAAATGCTCTTGTTTTCAGAGCGGCAAAATAAGTGGGCAACGCCGAAGAATCTGCAAAAGGTTCATCGAAATTCAGAATAATTTTGTCGGTAGAATCTTCAAGTTCTTTTTCCGAAAGCACAAACTCATGATGATTGCTGTTTACCAATTTCGCCACAACTCTGGATTTATGGCTTTCATCAAACGATTTTTTATTAAATCCGACAAAAAAAGTATCTATTTTTTGTTCCTTAATTTTTGACAAACACAAGGTAATAACCGATGAATCCACGCCTCCCGATAGAAATGAACCGCAAGAAACATGTGGAAAACTTCTGCTTTTTACACTTTCTTCTATCAATTTTCGGGTTTGTTTTTTTGCCTCTTCAAAACCGATATTGGATTTTTTTTCGAGAGGCGGCGTTTCGCGGAAAATCGGATGATTGAAAATTTTATTATCCTTTACATCGTATTCCAAATAATGGTCGGTTTCGAGTTTGAAAATATTTTCATAAATGGAAAAAGGTGCCGGAATATATGTCAGTTGCAAGAAAAGATTGAGTGCTTCCATAGAAATTCGTGGCTTCTCCGAAAAATTTACCATAATGGATTTCAGTTCGGAAGCCCATATCAAACCATCTTCATTGTGAAAATAATAAAGCGGTTTTCCACCGAAAAAATCTCGTGCGATGTATATTTTGTTTTTTGTTTTGTCGAAAATACCGAGTGTAAATATCCCGTCCAACATTCCGAAAGCCGAAGTTCCGAATTTTTCGTAGAGTTTCAGAATGATTTCCGCATCTGTTTCGGTAGACAGGTTTTCTCCCGAAAGAAATTCGTTTTTCAATTTAGAGGAGTTGTAAATTCTTCCGTCTAATGTGATGATTCTGTTTTTGTCTTCGGAAGATATCGGCTGTTTTTCAGGCGGAAAATTTGTCGCGGAAAATTTCAGAACAGACATTCCTACAGATGTTCTGTTTTCTGAGGTTTCAACGAAAAAAACTTCTTCATCCGGTCCTCGATGAAAAATTTCTTTGTTCATCAGTTTCAGAGAAGATTGTGTTTCAAGTATATCCTTTTTATTGGAAACTAATCCGTTTATACCGCACATTTGTACTATTGATTTTATTTTTTAAAACACGGCAAATATATAATATTTTTCATTTCATATTGATGTTTAAAAAAATAACAAAGAACCGCCAAAAATACGACGGTTCTTTTTATAACGTTTAAAATAAAAAATTATTATTTCAGTTCTACTTCGGCTCCGGCTTCTTCCAATTGCTTTTTAAGCGCTTCGGCTTCGTCTTTCGGAATTCCTTGTTTGATTGGTGCAGGCGCGCTGTCCACCATATCTTTCGCTTCTTTCAATCCGGCTCCGGTAAGATCTTTTACCAATTTTACCACAGCCAATTTTGCTGCGCCGGCAGATTTCAATATCACATCGAATTCTGTTTTTTCTTCGGCTGCTTCTCCGCCGCCGCCGCCGCTTGCTACTACAACTGCTGCTGCAGCCGGCTCTATTCCATACTCATCTTTCAAGATGGCAGCCAAATCATTGACTTCTTTTACTGTTAAATTTACGAGCGTTTCCGCTAAGTTTTTTAAATCTGACATTTCTGAATGTTTTTTGTTGATTATACTTAAATTATTTTTGAGTGTCTATTTATTCTCCGGCATTTTCGTCTGCATTGGTTTCCTCCGATGAATCGGAAGTTTCCGAAGTTTCAGGTGCAGTTTCTTCCGCTTTTTCCTCTGCCGGAACTTCCGCTGCAGGTTCTGCAACTTCCGTTTCTGCTTTTGGTTCTTCGGCGGTGGTTTCTTCTGCCGAAACTGTTTCTGCCTCTTCTGCTTTTGGCGTTTCAACCACAGTTTCTTCCGCTTTTGATCCGCTTGCCGCAGATTTGTTTTCCAATGCGGAAAGCAATCTTCTGATTGGCGATTGCAACAATCCGATGATTTCGCCGATCATCTCTTCTCTGGATTTGATGTTCGCCAAAGTTTCAAGATTCTCGTCGCCGATGTAGAAAGTTTCTTGCAAATACGCAGATTTCAAAACCGGTTTATCTTCTTTTTTCCTAAAATCTCTGATGAGTTTCGCCGGAGCGTTTGCTGTTTCGGAGATTAACAAAGCCGAATTGCCTTTAAAAGTCGGAAAAATTTCGGAATAGTTTACTCCGTCCATTTGTTCCATCGCTTTTTGAAGCAAAGTGTTTTTTACCACTTTTACTTTGATGCTGTTTCTAAAAGCCTGCCTTCTGAAATCCGAAGATTTTTGAGCGTTCAATCCTTCAAGACTTGCTATGTAAACCACTTTTGCATCCTGAAGCAATTCCTTTATTTCTTGTATTACTAATACTTTTTCTTCTTTTGTCATTGTCTTTCAGAATTTTAGTTTACGGTTTTGGTATCTATTGCAATTCCCGGACTCATGGTTGAAGACAGATAAATCGACTTCACATAAGTTCCTTTCGCTGCGGTAGGTTTCAATTTTTGAATGGTTTGAAGGAGTTCCGCCGCATTTTCTTTCAATTTTTCCGCATTGAAAGATACTTTCCCGATGGGTGCGTGAACGATACCGTATTTATCTACTTTAAAATCAATTTTTCCGGCTTTCACTTCGGAAACGGCTTTCCCGATTTCCATGGTTACGGTTCCGGATTTCGGATTCGGCATCAAACCTCGCGGTCCTAAAACTTTTCCCAAAGGTCCGAGTTTTCCCATCACCGCCGGCATTGTAACGATAACGTCAATGTCCGTCCATCCGTTTTTGATTTTATCTAAATATTCGTCTAAGCCTACAAAATCTGCACCTGCTTCTTTTGCTTCGGCTTCTTTGTCGGGCGTTACGAGTGCCAAAACCTTCACATCTTTTCCTGTTCCGTGTGGAAGCGAAACCACGCCTCTCACCATTTGATTGGCTTTTCGCGGATCTACTCCCAAACGAACGGCAATATCTACCGATGCGTCGAATTTTGTGGTGTTTACTGCTTTCACAAGAGCCGAACCTTCTTCTAAATTATAGAATTTTCCTTTCTCTACTTTGCTTAAAGCCTCTTTTTGCTTTTTCGTTAATTTTGCCATTTCTTCAAGTTTTAAGCGTTAGTCGGTTTAGTTCCTGTTACTCTTATTCCCATGGAACGTGCTGTTCCTGCTACCATACTGATTGCGGAATCCATTGTGAAACAGTTCAAATCCGTCATTTTATCTTCTGCTATTTTTTTCACTTGTTCCCACGTTACTGAACCTACTTTATTTCTGTTCGGTTCTCCGGAGCCGCCTTTGACTTTAGCAATGTCCATCAATTGGATTGCTGCGGGAGGTGTTTTGATGATAAATTCAAAAGATTTATCTTCGTAAACCGTAATTACTACGGGTAAAACCTGTCCGGGTTTGTCTTGGGTTCGTCCGTTAAATTGCTTACAAAACTCCATAATGTTTACTCCGGCGGAACCCAATGCGGGACCTACCGGCGGAGACGGATTTGCCGCCCCTCCTTTCACCTGAAGTTTTACCATTTTAAAGACTTTTTTAGCCATTTTAATTGTTTAAATTTGAATACTAAATGAAGTTTGGAAGCATTTATATTCCTATATCGAAATGTTTATCTCACCTTACATTTCGATATTTTGGTTTGCAAAAGTATGAATTATTTTTGGATTGGCAAAAGTTTTTTTGAGAGATCGTTTTTGGGTAGTTTACTGAAATTGACAAAATGAGAGAGTTATCATATTTGGAAGGTATTATACTACAAGCAATTAAGGCGAAGCAAAGCTTGAATAATGTTGAGTTGTATGAATTGACCCTTCTAAATGAGTTTTTACCAAAACATACTCTTCAAGTGTTGAAAAAATTGAGAACAAATAATAAAATTAGAGAAGTCAACCATCTTGTAGTTGGATATGGGATAAACTATACCAATTATAAAAAGAAAAGTATAATCTCAAAATTTGAAGCATTATGAAAACCACAAAAATAGAATGGACGGAAGCAACGTGGAATCCGTCGGTCGGTTGCAATAAAGTAACGGCAGGTTGTAAATATTGCTATGCGGAAGTTATGGCAAAACGATTGCGGGCAATGGGCAGTGCGGGTTACGAAGATGGGTTTAAATTTAAAATTTTACCCGAAAGATTACATCAACCGATAAGCATTAAAAAACCAACAAAATTTTTTGTAAACTCCATGAGTGATTTGTTTCATGAAAAAATGCCGTTTGATTATCTTGATAAAATATTAAAGTACGCCTCAACATTCCTATCAAATATTAACCAAAAGAGAAAATATCCTTCAAAAATATTTCTTAGAAAGAAAAGTGCCGACAAATGTTTGGTTGGGCGTTACCGTAGAACACGAAAAAACAAAACACCGAATAGATATTTTGAGAAATATAGACGCAAATATTCGTTTTCTTTCAATAGAACCTTTAATTAGCGACGTAGGAAAGTTGGATTTAGACGGTATTCATTGGGTAATTGTTGGCGGTGAAAGTGGAGTGAAAGCAAGACCAATGAATCCTCAATGGGCAATCAACGTTCAGCAGCAATGTAGTCAACAAAATGTGGCTTTTTTCTTTAAACAATGGGGAACATGGGGAGAAGACGGCATAAAACGAAACAAAAAGAAAAACGGTAGTATTTTATTAGGCAAAGAATGGAAAGAAGAACCAAAAATTAAAGCAATTGCAATATAATTTGATAGTAAGCAAGTAACAATGACAAAAATTTGGAAAATATTGAATTTGATTATTCTGGGATTATTAATTCTCATTTGTATTCTCGGAATATTCTACAACATTACTTTTGGACACGGAATGGGAGATATTTTCGATTATTTTATTCTCTGTGCGGGAACAATAATTCATTTAATATTGACTTTGGTTGCAAGAAAAAAAGGTAAAAGTTGGCACATGACTTTAACAATGTTGTTTCTGATTTTCATAATTTTAATATCGTTAAATGCAACAATATGGCGTGGAAATGAATATCCGTGGAATGGCAGTATATTCTATTTGCCTTGTCCGGAAAAAATTGAAATAAAAAATGATAACATCGACAAAAAATTATGTTAAATATCATATTTTTTAATGGCATTTAAAGTAATCAAACGGCTCCAAACAATCATTGCATTGATAACTCGCTTTACAAAGCGTAGAGCCGAATCTGCTGATTTGTTTCGTATTTTCCGATCCGCATCTCGGACATTTCTTCGGGATGTTAAGATGATTTTTGTCAGCACCTTTTTCCGGCGGAGCAATTCCGTACTTCCGTAGTTTTTCACGGGCTTCATCGGCAATCCAATCCGTAGTCCAAGCCGGAGAAATTTGGGTAATCACTTTTGCGGAAAATCCGTTTTCCTTTAAAAGTTTTATAATATCTTCTTCGATGTTAAACATCGCGGGACATGCAGAATATGTCGGCGTAATCGTGATTTTCGCTTCATTTTCCGAAATTTGTTCCGCCTTTCGCACAATTCCTATTTCCACAATATTAATCACCGGAATTTCCGGATCGGGAATTTGGGATAATATGTTTAATAAATTTGTCAATCAGAGGTTTAATTTTTATTAATGTAATAATGCTACAATTTACAATTTTTTTTCAAATGCACCAATCTTTAATTCTTATACCTCAGAAATTAATGGAAACAATATAACTTTAAAGGTTAATATACAAAAAAGATATTTGTCACTTCATATTATTTCTTAATTCAGATACTATTTCTTAATTTTGTAGGGTTTTTGGCTTTTCGCGATGGCTCATTGTTTTTGACTCTTGAATTTTGTCCGGCTGAGTAAAGTCGAAACCTTGAATATTAAACTATTTTCACACTGAGCGCAGTTCACGAAGTGTTGAACCTTGAACTTTGAATTTTTGAACTTTGAACCCTGAATTTATGAATAGCAATTACGAAGTAAATGAACAGATAGACGGACAACTTTACACGTTGAATCTCGGTCCCACGCATCCCGCAACTCACGGAATTTTTCAAAATATTCTCACGATGGACGGCGAAAGAATCCTACATTCCGAACAAACCGTAGGCTACATTCATCGCGCTTTCGAGAAAATTGCCGAAAGAAGAAACTTTGCGCAAATCACCACTCTGACGGACAGAATGAACTATTGTTCCGCACCGCTCAACAACATCGGTTGGCATTTGACGGTGGAAAAACTCATCGGTTGCAAAGTCCCAAAACGCGTAGATTATATGCGAATTATTATGATGGAACTCGCCAGAATTGCCGACCATTTGGTGTGCAATTCCGTAATCGCCGTAGATGCCGGAGCACTGACGGGTTTTACCTACGTTTTTCAAGATCGCGAAAAAATTTATGATATTTATGAACAAGTTTCCGGCGCGAGAATGACGACCAATATGGGAAGAATCGGCGGTTTTGAAAGAGATTTCTCGCCGAAATTCCACGAATTGCTTAAAGATTTCATCAAAACTTTTCCTAAACGTTTTCAAGAATTTTCAAATCTTTTGGAACGAAACCGAATTTTTATGGACAGAACCATCGGCGCAGGAAATATTTCCGCAGAACGCGCTTTGAGCTACGGTTTCACCGGTCCGAATCTTCGGGCAACAGGCGTGGATTACGATGTTCGCGTGGCGCAGCCGTATTCTTCTTACAGCGATTTTGATTTCATCATTCCCATCGGAACGGCAGGCGATACTTACGACCGTTTTATGGTTCGCCAACAGGAAATTTGGGAGAGTTTTAATTTAGTTAAAAATGCCTACGAAAACCTTCCCGAAGGCGATTTCCACGCAGAAGTTCCGGAATTTTATCTTCCCGAAAAAGCCGACGTTTATACCAAAATGGAAGCCTTGATTTATCATTTTAAAATCGTGATGGGCGAAACCGAAATTCCGAGCGGCGAAGTCTATAACTGCATCGAAGGCGGCAACGGAGAATTGGGATTCTATTTGGTGAGCGATGGCGGAAGAAGCCCGTACCGATTGCATTTTCGCCGACCTTGTTTTATTTATTATCAAGCCTATCCGGAAATGATTACCGGCTCCGTCATCTCAGATGCCATCGTAACGATGAGCTCTCTGAACGTGATTGCCGGAGAATTGGATGCGTGAGAGAAATTGT
Organism: Flavobacteriaceae bacterium; assembly: GCA_031277475.1. Lineage (GTDB taxonomy): Bacteria > Bacteroidota > Bacteroidia > Flavobacteriales > Weeksellaceae > JAITMJ01. The sequence goes on along the minus strand of JAITMJ010000008.1, from coordinate 1,874 downwards.
GGATTTTAAAAATTAATGATGAAGTGTTGCAAGTAAAAAGTAAGAATTATGAAATTAAACCTTCAAGGTTTTAAAAACCTTGAAGGTTTCAACAAAGAATGGAAAGTAAAATACAACTTTTTTCGGATAATTATTATCATATTTACAATAGAGGAAATAATGGTCAAGATATTTTTTTTGATACGGCGAACTATTATTTTTTCTTAAACCGTTACAGTCAATACATTTCTCCATTTTGTGATACTATTGCGTGGGTATTATTGAAAAATCATTTTCATTTATTGGTATATGTCAAAAACATTGATGAAGTCGATTTATCCAAATTAGAATATACCGCTACCAAAAATCCTAAAAAAATTGATATTCATTTTCAGTTTGGACATTTTTTCAACTCTTATGCAAAAGCGATTAATAAAAAATATAAAAGAACGGGTAGTCTTTTTGAGAAAAATTTTGAAAGAAAATTAGTTGTTTCAAAAGAATATTTCAAGAAACTTATTCATTATATTCATAATAATCCTGTTAAACACGGATTTACGAAACATATTCAGGATTATCCTTGGAGTTCTTACAGAAGTATAATTTCTCATAAACCTACAAAACTAAATCGAGATTTTGTTATGGAATTGTTTAATAATACTGAAGCGTTTAAATTATTTCATCAAAATGAACAAGATTACAACGATATAAATGATCTAATAATAGAATTTTGATACACAAACAAACCTTGAAGGTTTTAAAAACCTTCAAGGTTTCACAAAATACATTAACATCAATTACAAGTATTACAAAAAATGACAGCATTTAAAACCGAAACCCTAAATAAAGTAAACGAAATCATCGCAAGATATCCGGAAGGGCGGCAAAAATCCGCATTGATTCCCGTTTTGCATTTGGCGCAAAAAGAATTTGGCGGCTGGCTCAGCGTTCCGGTGATGGACTACGTTGCCGAAATATTAAACATACAACCGATTGAAGTATATGAAGTCGCCACATTTTACACGATGTTCAATATGAAACCCGTCGGGAAATACGTTTTGGAAGTTTGCAAAACGGGACCTTGTATGCTTCGCGGAAGTGAAAAAATCCTCGAACACATTCGCCGAAAATTAAACATCAAAGACGGCGAAACCACACCGGACGGAATGTTCACGCTGAAACCCGCGGAATGTTTGGGTGCTTGCGGCTACGCGCCGATGATGCAATTAGGAAAATTTTACCACGAAAACTTAACACCCGAAAAAGTGGACGAAATCCTCGAACTTTGCAGGCATGGAGCGATGGTTTTGGATTAAACATATACTTGGAGACGCGAGACGCAAGACTTGAAAATGAAACTTTCAAAAAAAACCGCACCACATTATCATTGGGCAGAAAACTACAAGCGCAACTTACAATTACTGCCAATGTGAGGTAATATATGCTATTATTTTTTTGATTCTACCTCAACAACACCCCGAATCCGGCACACAACAATTCACCGGTTTTTCCGCATAAACCGTAATGCTGAAAATTCCTACGTTACTCAATTTGAAAGTCCGGATTTCTTCGTCGGTCAAAAAGTTTTTTAAAATATCATCGGGAACGATAATTGGTTTTTCTTTTTGAATGGTGATGTTTTTAAAACCCGCCTGCTCGATGAAACCCAAATAATCCTGTTTCTGACTTGCTCCCGCTACGCATCCGGCATACATTTCTGCCGCATTTTGCAAGCCTTCGGGAAGTTCGCCTGCGAGCACCACATCGGAAATGGAAAAATGTCCGCCCGGTTTTAGCACACGAAAAATTTCGTTGAAAACCGCTTTTTTGTTCGGCACGAGATTTAACACGCAATTGCTCACAACGACATCGGCAACATTCGCCGTTACAGGCAT
>JAITMJ010000072.1 GCA_031277475.1 Flavobacteriaceae bacterium | reverse complement strand
TTCATTCCTGCACTTTCGGAAATATTCATACCTACATTCGTAGTCATATTTTGACCCACATTGATATTTAAATTTTCTCCTGCCGTAAATGTCATGTTTTTCGGTGCATTCACATTGATATTTCCTTGCCCGTCCATCAAATAAGTATTTCCGCTTGGGTCTTCTATGAAAACAGAGCCTTCAGCATCGTCAAAAATAATTTTCGTTCCACTTCTGGTATGAATTACTTTTTTGTCGTTTCCGCTTGTTGAATATCCGCTCGTTTCTTTTCCATTGTAATGAGTTCCCAATACGTAAGGTTTTTCCGCATTTTTGCTTTCAAAACCGATTAACACTTCTTCACCGATTTCGGAATTTGATAGCTTTTTTAATACTCAAAAAAATTACCGGTAATAAAACAATAGATACTAATGTAGATTGAAACAAATTATTCGTGGGCATATATCTATGCCCGTCGGGAGTAATTGGAGGATTTACATTCATTAAAATCTGATATGTAAAAAAACCACATAACAACGCACTGATTAAACTTATGATTGCTAAAGTTATATTTCGTTTCATTATGATTTATTTTGCTTTAATATATCCATAATAATTAGTTCTAAATACCTCATACCTCATACTATTATATTTATATACTTTTTTTTCAGGATCCCTTCCCCATGTATATAATTTTAAGTCTATATATCCTGCAGGGTCTGTTTGTGAATAATTGATACTTTCTAAAACAACCCAATGTTCAGGAACTGCAAAAATAGCGTCGGTTATTTTATCGTAAAGCATATTTACCCCTATAAGTAAAAAAACTTCGTAACCCTCTTTTTTTGTTTGAATAAGTTCGGCAATGTCTTCCATTGTTGAACCCCAAGCCCAACCTGTTTTATTAAAAAGCACATTGGTATTATCTATAACATCTTTAAAACCAAGAAGTCTTTTTGAAAGTTTAACCATTGTTGAAGGGAGTGTAATAGCAGATACATCTTCATTTTTCTTTCCTTCAAAATCAAAAAATGTGTTTTCTTGATCTGTTATACAAGTATTTGGTATCCAATCAGCCGAAGCTATGTTTTTAGGATAGTCTTTGGTCTCATTGGGATTAGTTTCTGCTATAGCTTCCAAATCGCTATCACTGCCTATATTTATTGTATAGTTATTATATTCTGCTACACCTTTTCTGTGTAAATTAAGTATGAATTTTGAATAATCATCTTTGTATTTTTTTGCAAATACATACATTATGGCACTTGGCCCACAAGTGCTAGTATCATCTTGATAAATCAACCACGGTTCTAATTTTCTTGCTTCAACCTCGTTTCTTATTATCTCCCCATCAAACCACCTAAATCTATTATGCATGAAAATTGGCAATTTTCCCTCATTCTCTGCGTTTTCAATATATACTTGTACTTCCATATTCCTACCGCAACATTCATTCTCGGTAAAATTTACCTTTAATTCTGTGCCTCTATAATTTTTATTTTGGAGTATATTCGGGTATTCTTGTTCTGTTTCGGGATCGGTATATTTTATTGCCCAATGAATACTATTTGGACTCATAGGCTCTCCATCGGTATATTCTTTAACCTTGAAACTATAAGACTTTTCATACAATACTCCCTTTTGAATATTGGTTCCGGAGCCGTCATTTGCAGACCCATCATCCAATTCGGTAATACATTCTATGGATTTTACTCTTGTCTTTTCTGCCGTTGGCGGTTTTTCAGGATTTCCTCCGTGTAAAATCCCTGTAGCACTTTGTTCGGTATAGGTTTCTCCGGCATTTTCAACAATATCTGCAGCCGAATAATACCTCAAATCTCCGTGTACAATCTCCGTGATTTTCCCTTTTACAATTCTTATCCTACTCATAATTAATGGGCTTTTCCTTTTTCTCCACTTCTATTATCTACATTGCCGTTAGCATCTTTCATTATTTTTCCGGTAGAGGATGTTTCAATTCCTCCCTCGTTATTCACAACTGTTTTTCCTTGTTGCGTTTCACTATGCACATCCCCCTCAATCATTTCCGTCAATTTCCCTGTTATCATCATACTTGCATCGCCCAATACGGAAGTCATTTTCATCATTCCTACGCTTTCGGTATTATTCATTCCGATGCTGTCGGATTTGTTCATACCAATATTTGTCGTCATATTTTCCGAAACATTGATGTTCATATTCTTACAATTCAAGGTCATTGTTTCGGGTGCAGTAATATTTATATTACTTCCTGTGGTGTCCAAATGGATTTCATTGCCGCTTTTGTCGGTTATGATGATGCTTTCGTCTTCAGTAAATTTTATGATGTGTCCGCTTCGTGTGTGTATTGCCTTTATACTATTATCAGAATTTCCGTAGCCGCTCGTTTCTTTTCCATTGTAATGCGCTCCCATTACAAAAGGCTTCTCCGCATTTTTGCTTTCACAACCGACTAACACTTCTTCACCACTTTCCGGAATGAAATAAAAACCCTGTCCGCTTCCGCCCGTACCGGGATTTAAAGAGTTTATATGTAGTGGAAAGTTGGGCATTTGAAACATTGCTATCTATTTGGAAAATATTTTTTACATAAAGAATCTTTTATTTTTTCTTGAATAGGTAAATCTTTTACATGTTGTTTTGTGATTTTAGATTCATTCCAATAAATAGATTCATTATCTGTCCCTATATACAATACCGAATCATTATTTAGATTTCTTACCTTAATAACATCAAACTTATCGGCATTTATACTGTCCATTTTAATACATATTACACCTCCATAACTATATACCGTACTGTTGTCTTTAATATATCCTCCTGGAAATATTTTACTTTCAGATGCTTTTAAATCTAAAATACAATAAGGGTAATTGCTTTTTTTTGATGTGAGATTATAATAAATATTATCTTTATCTTGATATAAAATATTTTTTTCTATTTCCTTATAGGTATTGATATCAATAACGCTATTGACAAGATGATATGAATTGGTTTTTAACGAAAAAATAGAATCTTGTATCAAAAAACCAAGGCTCTTTATTTTTATTGTTTCGCTCTTATCTCCGTATTCAATCACATAATCCGACATCAGATTAATTTGATTTTTATACCTAACTAAATTCAATTTTATCTTGTTTAGATTATTTAAATCAGTAATTTTTTTATAGTTAGGTCTGTAATAATTTATAGAGTTATCACATGATAAAAGAAATAACACTAAGAATAATATGATTATTTTCTTTGTATTTTCCATATTCCAAATTTTGTAGATACTGTTTTACTTTCGGTTAAACTTGCTGCTCCCGGCCAGTTGTTAGTATTCATTTTTAATAATTCATTATCTATTTCTATGAAATCTATATAACTCCCTCTATCACGAATTTGATCATAAATTTTAAATTTTCTCTCGCAAGGAACATTATTATCTACAACTAATGTTAAAACATGATAACCATCCAATATAGTAAAATAAAAAATATGATACCCCAATCTATTTCCTAATGATTTTGATAAAAAAGAAGAGATAACATGTTCGTTTCCGGAAGTATATTCTTTAGGCTCATAATATCCTTTTCCTTTGTAAGTGTCTGCAGGAAAGATCTTCTCATTAGCAAGAAACCCTTTTTTCTTCAATTGTTCAATTCTTGTATATACCGTATATACATTTGCACCATTATTTGATGTTTCAGTTATAAAATTTTTATTATCCCGTAATAACTTTCCTAGTTGTTTATCAGCAGCAATTATACATGCTGTATGCATAGAAATAGAAATTTTATTTTCATTTATTAACCTTTTCACGTCCTTCTCCGAAAAAACATCTTTATAATTTATACATTTTATTTTAATGGAGTTCAAAGTCGTCCCTTCTACTTTAATAGTAATTATAGTCTCTCCCTCTGTTTTTCCGGTAATTTTGGTTAGCAATATCCATTCATTTTCTGCATTCCATTCTTTTGTGGACAAAGAGATATTTGTATTATTTAAAACAAACTCTATTTTCCTTTTTTTATCATCATTTTTTCCTCCAACTTTAAATCTTACCTCTTTTGTTTCGTTTATTCCAATATTATATTCTGTAATTTTTGTACACTCAAAATTTACAGAAGTAGGGAATATTTCCCTTTTAATCTTAACATAATTTCCATAACTAACCCCGCCCATCTGCTTTCACTTTTTTTACACTGTTGAACTCTAAATTATCTTCCATAGCATCAAAAGTCATCTTCTTTTGAGTATTGATTTCCAAATTTCCTGTCATCA
>JAITMJ010000032.1 GCA_031277475.1 Flavobacteriaceae bacterium | reverse complement strand
AAATTCCGCCGAAAGTGTATGAATATTCTTTTGAACAAAAAAAAGAATTTAAAGAAGAAAAAACACGGAATTTCCAATATTCCGACCATTTCACCACACAACATTTAAGTGCCGTTTTCCGACCGCCGATTTTTGTTTAGACTTTGAGACAATAGACATAAGACAATAGACGATAAACATTGGTTTTATTACCATTTGTCGTATAGTTTTGTTCTTAAAGATTTGAATTTCTGAATACTTTGACAAAGTTTGAAAATCTTTGTCAAAGTTGTGAGATAAAGAAAAAAACAGTCCGTAGGACTGAATGTGAATAACCATAGGCGTAAGCCTGTGGAAGAATAAAAATCCTCAAAGTTTCGCATCTTTCTCCCCTCCTTCGGAGGGGGCGGGGGAGGAGGCGACACAAAAAATTGAGATTTAAAATTAAATCTTTAAATAAAAAATACATTTCACACTTAAATTAATACAACAAAAATGAACAACGCACATTTGCATTTGGTCGTAAACCATTTGCCCATCATATTTCCTATCGTAGGAATCGTAGTTTTGCTTATCGGAATTTTTACAAAATCCGAAGTTTCCAAAAGAAACGCATATATCATTTTTATTCTCGGAGCCTTGGCTTCCGTTTTGGCAATGGCAACAGGCGATGGTGCCGAAGAAGCCGTGGAACACATCGCCGGAGTTTCCAAAAATTTAATCCACGAACACGAGGAAAGTTCCGAACTTTTTGCCGGAATTTCCTATCTCTTGGGCGGAATTTCTTTGCTGGCATTCGTTACCAACATTAAAAAGTTTCCTTTCGCGGAAAAACTTTCCCTCTCGAAATATTTACCTTTTGTAGTCGGAATTTTTTCTTTGATTACTTTGATTTTTGCTCAAAAAGCAGGAACTACCGGCGGCGAAATTCGGCACACGGAAATCCGCAGCGGAAATTTAAGCCCCCTGTCCCCCGAAGGGGGAAAAGAGGAAAACCGCAAGGAAGTTTCCGAAAATAAAGATAGCAAAAAAGAAAACCACAAGAAAAAAGATCATCATAAAGATCACGATGATTGATTTTTTTGTCAGACTTAAAAGAATAAAGACAAAAGACATTTATTGCCATTTGTAATAGTTTTGTTCTTAAAGATTTGAATTTCCGAACACTTTGACAAAGTTTAAAAATCTTTGTCAAAGTTGTGAGATAAAGAAAAAAACAGTCCGTAGGACTGAATGTGAATAACCATAGGCGTAAGCCTGTGGAAGAATAAAAATCCTCAAAGTTTCGCCCTACGGGCGAAACAAAAAATTGAGATTTTAAATTTGTCAAAGTTTAAGGAAAGCAAAAGTCCCTAAAAAACACGGGATTGCGGGTCAAGCCCGCAATGACACAAACAAGTAAATTATAACAAAACCGGCTAAAAGCAAACAGCAAGCAGCCAACAGCAAAAATTATGTTAAATAAAATCATAGGATTTTCTATAAAAAACAAACTGATCATCATTTTAATGACGCTCGGTTTAATCGTTTACGGCATTTTTGAAGTTACAAAACTGCCGATTGATGCCGTTCCCGACATTACCGACAATCAGGTGCAAATCATCACCGTTTCGCCGAGTTTGGGAGCGCCGGACGTGGAACGTTTCATCACGTTTCCGCTGGAGCAAGCGAACAATAACATTGCGGGAATCAAACAAATGCGAAGTTTTTCGCGTTTCGGACTTTCCGTAATCACCATTGTTTTTGATGATAAAATTGATATTCATCTGGCTCGGCAACAAGTTGCCGAACGCCTGCAATCAGTAGATATTCCTCAAAATTTGGGAACGCCTGCAATGGCTCCGATTTCCACAGGTTTGGGAGAAATTTATCAATACGCCATTCGCCCGAAAAAAGGCTACGAACACCGCTACAATGCGATGGAATTGAGAACCATTCAAGATTGGATTGTTCGCAGGCAGTTGCTCGGAACGGAAGGTGTAGCCGATGTTGCGAGTTTCGGCGGAGATTTGAAACAATATGAAGTAGCGATAAATCCTTCAACGCTGAAATCCGCCGGCGTTACGATGCAGGAAGTTTTTGACGCGCTTCAAAGAAACAATCAAAACACAGGCGGCGCATACATCGAAAAAGGTCCGAACGTATTGTTCATCCGAACCGAAGGTTTATTGGGAAAAATTTCGGACATCGAAAACACAGTCGTGAAAAATCTTGCGGACGGAACGCCGATTCTCATTAAAAACATCGGAACTGTGCAATACGGAACCGCTATCAGATACGGAGCGATGACGTATAACGGCGAAGGCGAAGTTGCCGGCGCAGTCGTGATGATGATGAAAGGCGAAAATTCCGGACAGGTCATCAAAAAAGTGAAAGAAAGAATCGAACAAATTCAAAAAACACTTCCCGAAGGCGTGAAAATAGACGCATTTTTAGACCGCACAAAAATGGTGAACAACGCCATAAACACCGTTTCGCACAATTTGTTGGAAGGCGTTTTAATCGTGATTTTCGTACTCGTTTTGTTTCTCGGAAATTTTCGCGCCGGATTTTTGGTAGCGTCCGTGATTCCTTTGTCAATGCTTTTTGCGGTAATTATGATGAACATTTTTGGCGTTTCCGGAAATTTAATGAGTTTGGGAGCACTCGATTTCGGAGTGATTGTGGATGGTGCCGTCATCATCGTAGAAGCGGTTTTGCATCGGTTGCAGCATTTAAAAAGTTTCAGCAACAAGCGGATTTCACAGGAATTTATGAACAACGAAACCTACACTTCCATCAGCAAAATTATGAACTCCGCAGTGTTTGGGCAAATCATCATTCTCATCGTTTATCTGCCGATTCTCACGCTTCAAGGAACCGAAGGAAAAATGTTTAAACCGATGGCACAAACCGTGATTTTCGCTTTGGTAGGCGCATTTTTACTGTCGGTAACCTACGTTCCGATGATGAGCGCGCTGTTTCTTTCCAAAAAAATAGACAACAAGAAAACGTTTTCAGACCGAATGATGCGGAAAGCCGAAACATTTTATCATTTTTCATTAAATCGAATTTTAAAAATCCCGAACATCGCTTTTTTCAGTGTGGTTGCGGCGTTTTTCATCTCGGTTTTTTTGATGACGAGATTGGGCGGAGAATTTATCCCGTCGCTTCCCGAAGGCGATTTTGCGGTAGATACGCGGATTTTGCCCGGAAGTAATCTGAAAACTTCTGTGGAAGCCAATTTAAAATCTCAACGAATTTTGTTGAAAAAATTTCCGGAAGTTGAAAAAATCGTCAGCAAAACCGGAAGTTCGGAAATCCCGACAGACCCGATGCCGATTGATGCCAGCGATATGATGGTGATTTTAAAACCGCGAAAAGAATGGACTTCCGCGAAAACTTACGACGAACTCGCCGAAAAAATGTCTGCCGAATTAAAGAAAAATATAGTCGGCGTTACCTATTCTTTTCAATATCCCGTTGCGATGCGTTTTAATGAATTAATGACCGGCGCACGGCAAGATGTGGTTTGCAAAATTTTTGGCGAAAATCTCGATACGTTGAGCGTTTATGCCGAAAAATTAGGCGAAATTTCCAAGACAATCAAAGGCGCGCAAAACATTTATGTAGAGCCGATTTCGGGAATCCCGCAAATTGTGATTACCTACAATCGCGATGCGATGTCGCAATACGGCGTGGATGTGAGCAACGTGAACAATATCGTGAACACGGCTTTTGCAGGGCAAACCACAGGTTCTGTTTATGAGGACGAAAAGAAATTTGATTTGGTGGTTCGCTTGAGCGGCGACCAAAGAAAAGATTTGGACGATGTGAAAAACCTACTGATTTCCACGCCTTCCGGAATTGAAATACCGCTCAGTTCCGTTGCTTCCGTAGAATTGAAGGAAAGTGTAAACCAAATTCAGCGGGAAAATGCGCGGCGGAGAATTATTGTCGGGTTTAATGTTCGCGACCGAGACATCGAATCTACGGTGATGGATTTGCAGAAAAATGTAGATGAAAACCTGAAACTTCCTTCGGGATATTCCATCACCTACGGCGGAACTTTTGAAAATTTGCAACATGCTCAGCAACGTCTGGCAATCGCAGTTCCGGTGGGTTTGCTGTTGATTTTGTTGATGCTTTATTTTGCGTTTAATTCCATAAAATACAGCATTTTAATCTTTTCGGCGATTCCGCTTTCGGCAATCGGAGGCATACTTTCGCTTTGGATTTTGGGAATGAATTTCAGTATTTCGGCGGGCATCGGTTTCATCGCATTGTTCGGAGTTGCGGTTTTGAACGGCATCGTTTTGATTGCGGAATTTAATCAACAAAAACTAAAACATTCCGACCTGAAAAACGTGGTGAAAATCGGTTCTAAAATCAGATTGCGCCCTGTTTTAATGGCAGGTTTGGCAGCATCTCTCGGATTTTTACCGATGGCTTTAAGCCAAGGCGAGGGCGCAGAAATTCAAAGACCGCTTGCAACTGTGGTCATTGGCGGACTTTTGCTCGCCACATTTCTCACGCTTTATCTTTTGCCCGTGATGTACATTTGGTTTGAAACGCATTTTCCCGACAAACGCCGAAAAGTGCAGGAAATCAGCGATGTGGAAGATGGGTATGAGTTGGAGGAGTAGCCCCCTGTCCCCCAAATCGAAGATTGACTACGTCGAACCACTTTGTTAGGTTTCGCCGATTCCATTGAAAACAATAGAAATATAATGAGGCAAAGGGGGAAAAATTCCTCCGCTTTAAACTTGTTAGAATTTTCTTGTTTTTTCATCCTCTTTCCCTAACCTCTCCAAAAGGAGAGGAAAGGAGAGAGAATTACAATGAAAAAGATATGAAAAACTATTTGGCGGTTGGCGATTGGCTTTTTGCTTTTGGCTTTCTGCGTTGTCAGGCTGAGCCTGTCGAAGCCTTTTTTTAGGGACTTTTGCGACTGATGCGTTTTGACAGGCTCAACGTGACAAATCCTAATACTACACGCTTCTTGGAAATTTTGGCAACAACTTTGACAAAGATTTTAAACTTTGTCAAAGTGTTGTGTTACCAAATAAGCCAACCGCCATTAGCAAAAATTACGGCAAGGTTGGTGAAACCGTTCCGTCGTAGAGCCGCACATTGCCTAAGGCATTGTTGGAAAACTTATCGTTTACGCCGGAGTGGGTTACAGTGCCGTTGCCGCCAAAATAAACACCATACTTTTGGTTGTTGCGGATGGTTACATTGTTTAAATCAACATTAGAAGCACTATTCCAAATATTTATGCCGCCGTTTCCTGCGACGTGTTCTATCACGCACCAAGTAAGGCTGCTGCCGCCGTTGCCTTCAATAACGATACCGCCAAAAGCAGCGCCCCAATAGTAATTAGCGCCGCCCGGAGCACGAGAGAATGTTACAGGTTCTGTTGCGGTTCCGTTTACCACCAATGCGCCGCCGCTGCTATCATAGATGTCAAGATATGAATTCACATTCATATATATCTTAGCACCTTGGTTGATGGTCAATAACTTATAAACCTTACTACTGCCGGCGAAGTAATACGCCACAGAGGTTTTGTTCAGCGTTACATTGGAACCACTTGACGACATTTCCACATTGGCTATATGAACATAATCATTCACATTGCCTGTCATTATTGAAGTGGCATCAAATTTTTGAGCATTGTAAATGGTATTGACATAAACAGGTGCTTTGTCGCATCCGGTAATGGTATTGTTTTTAAACTCCATCACCGCCTGCACGTTTGTGGAACTGATATAATATCCGTAACCGAGCGAGCCGCTGATGTTGCAATTTTCCATAGACACTTTTGCGTTGCCGCCGTAGTTGTTCACCACTCCCCAACCGGTACCGGAACCGCCGTTGATAAAGTCGCAATATTTAAAGGTATTGTCGGTGGAAGAATAGATGTCAATATATTGCCAAGAACCTTTGTTGCTTCCCACACCGATAAATTTAATCGGTTTGGCTGCCGTTCCTATGGCTACAATCTGAGTTCCGTCATTCATTCTAATTCCTGCGCCTGTTGCGGTAAACTGAATGGTAACGCCGGGTTCGATGGTTAATAGCGCGTTGTTTTGCACCTGAAGCATGATGTTGCAGGTGTAGTCTATCGGCAAACCTAAATCAGGCAATGTGGTATTCGCCGTAATGGTCGAAGTAAGCGGTGTAGGTGTTCCGCCACTTCCTGTGAGATTTACGGTTACGGTGTAAGTTGCTGTAGAGTTATCTGCTGCGGTTACGGTATAAAGCACGGGATTGCTGAAGTTTTGCGCCACACCCGAAGCGGGACTTACGGTAGCACCGGGCGATACGCTGATGGTAGGCACAAGCGCGGTAACATTAGTTCCGAACGGCACTTCCACGGCAATGGTTTTCGCAGTTTCGTTAATGATGCCTGTAGCCGGAGGATTGACAAAACTGAAAGCGGTAATCTGTTTTGCAGAAGAGCCGCCTGTTCCTTCCACATTCACGGTAACGGTGTAAGTGGCTTTGGAACCGTCCACAGCCGTTACGGTATAATGCACGGGACCGCTGAAATCTTGAATAGTGCCCGAAGCGGGATTCACGGAAGCACCGGCAGAAACAGTAATCACAGGTGCCATAGATGTTACATTAGTACCGGCAGGTACCACGACCGCGATGGTTTTCGCATCTTGGTCAATCACTCCAACCGCAGGCGGAGCATTAAATTTAAAAGAGGTAATCTCTTTTTCACTCGATAAAACTTCATCGTCTGTTGTACATCGGGTGAAGGTTATCATTGCTGCGAGGCTGATTGCTATCGCAACCACATTCCTCAATTTAAAAATTGATGTTAGCATTTTATTATTTAGTTTAAAATGTTTTGCTGTTGGCTGTTGGCTTTTTGCTGTCACACTGAGCGCAGTCGAAGTGCGTTGTTTTTTCTGTTGCAAAGTTAGAGTGGGAAAAGGTCTCGTCATCTCATATAAAAATATGATTTTGAGGTTTTAAGTGAAAAATCATATAAAAATATGAGAAGCCCCCTTTCCCCCAAAGGGGGCAAAATCTCTAATACTAAACGTTCCATTTTATCGTCTTCTCTGAACGTTTCATTTTTGCGGTTTTTTATGCCACAGTTCCCCCCTTTGCTTCATTCATTTTTATTGTTTTCAATGGAATCAGCGAATCTTCGATTTGGGGGAAAGGGGGCTTTTTAGCCTAAAATTTCAAGGCGACACCTACGTTCAGTATCGTGATTCCGTAGCCTGCTTCTGCCATTATTCCAAATTTATCGCTGAAATAATAGCGTCCGCCAATCAGAAATCCGAAATAAACACCACCGACTCCGCCGCCGTAAAGATCACCGAAAGTATCGTCTTTCCACTTCACATACTCGTAGCCGAGAGATAATCCGGCGTAAGTATCCAATTTCGGCGAAAATTGATAATGCAAATTTCCTCTCACACCGCCGATAATGTCCGTCAATACGGAATCGCCGCCGAGATATTCATATTTCCACGAGGCATAACCAATGTATGGAGCCACGCCGATAGCACCTTTTCCGTCTCCAAAAAGTTTATCGCTCACGCAAAATTCCAGAGAGGCGGTTACCGGTGGAACTTGCATTCCGTAGCCTGTTCCATACGTGATGTTTCCGAAACCAACACCCAAATTGAGGACGAGGTCTCCTTTCCCAAAATTACCGCCGTCTGCGGTTTGCTTTCCTTTGTTGCTTTTAGATTGAGCAACCACTCCTGCGCTGCACATTAGCAGCATTGATAGAATAAGAATTCTTTTTTTCATTTTGATATAAAAAGATTTTAGTTTTTGCCTCCACTTTACGGCTATCGGCTTCTCCGGTTTTTGATTGTCGGTGTATGGACATTAGCGACTTTTGTCCTTCGACAGTGTTTTTTCATCCTTTTTTTAGGGACGAGATGACACGGTTATAAATTGCTAATTATCCTCACCCCCCAGCCCCCTCTCCCAAGGAGAGGGGGAGCAGAGCGGTTATCATTTACATATTCATTTATAATAAGAATCATATTAATCATAAGAATCAAATTAATCATAAAAAATCATAGTTCAGACGGCGTTTGATTTCGTCAGAAAAAATAATTTTTCAGCATAATTGCAGTCAATACCGCCGAGATTACTCCGGATACGACTATTGTCGCGATTAAACTGATGACGAAATAACCTGTGTTTTTGTCGGCGGGCGCTTTCATCATCGGCAACATTCCGATGTAGAGAATGTATAATCCGTATAATCCCGCAATCATCGCCAATATCGCCAGAGACGGCAAAATGTAGAAAATACCCGCTACGAACATCGGTGTATAAGAATATGCCACCAACGAAAACGCTCGGTCGAAATCTTTTTTCGCACCGAAATGTTCGGCAAGAAAGTTGATGACAGACGCCGTCAAATAGATTCCGATTACTATTGCCGCCCATTGAACAACGGCTTGGCGAATTCCCCACGAAAGCGACTGATAGCGCACGCCGAAAGCGGAATATCCGATCACGCCGTAACCGATGAAAGCGGCGACAGCAGGAATCAACGATGAAGGCAATATGTAGCCCGTAAATACTTTTGCATGAGGCACATTTTCCTCTGCAATCACTTCCCATTCTTTCTTGGGATCTGTGATGATTTGTTTAATTCTGTTAATCATAATGGTAATTTTAAATTGTTAAAAAATAATGTGGCGATTGGCTGATGGCTTTTGGCGATTGGCTTTTTGATGGCTGGCACATTGGTGTTTTAGGGACTTTTGCGACTGATGTGACTTTTGTGACGATTGTCATAAAAATCAAATAAATCATAGTTCAGACAGCGTTTTATCGTTTTTAAGTGCGAGATGACATGGTTATAAATTGCTAATTGTCCTCACCCCCAGCCCCTCTCCAAAGGAGAGGGGAGCAGGCGGTTATCATTTACATATTCATTTATCATAAAAATCACATTAATCATAAAAATCATAGTTCAGACATCAGCCATTCGCTTACTGCTTTTCTATTTTTATTCCTTCCGGCACTTCAAATATGGAAGCGGGAGGTGCGGTCAAATCAATAGAAGTAATCTGCGTAGAAACATCTATTTTTCCCATTTTTCCTTCCATTTTCATAGTGAGATTTCCGTAGGCGAGCATCGTTAGTTCCATTTCCATTTTGGGATATTTGACGTATGTTTTCTTGCACTTGTAGCCCAAATATTCTTCTTCGCCCAAGTCTTTCAGTTCCACGCCTTCCATCATTTTTTCGGTTGTGGCAGAGATTCCCAGAGAAGACATTCCTCCTAACGGAACATACGCATCGTAAGCAGTTCCTGTTTTTTTTATCAGGTCGAGTTTCCAATGGGTATTTCCTTTCACGATTTCCAATTCATCGGTTTTGTGGGTATAACCTTTCATAATTTCTATTTCGGATTTCATTTCAGAGGCTGTCCAATCGCCCCATTTATCGAAATAGACGGTTTTCTTGATTTCCATTCCCATCGTGTTGTTCACCTCCGTATAATTGCCACGTTCAAAAGGAATCCGCTTCTGTGTTTCCGGTATTTTCTGTTCGGCTGTTGCCGGAGTTCCGGCCGGTGCATTGGTATTGCTTGTTTTCTCGCCGCAAGATGCGATTGCTATTGCCGTGAGCAATAATGTGATTGTTAAAATCGAAATTTTTGTTTTCATTGCTTATTATTTTAATGATTTGTAATTTTTAATATTTTTTTAGAGACTTTTACTCCTAATTGCCAATTTCTGACCATTGATTAAAGGTTAAAAGTCAAAAGTTTTTTTCTATCTTTGCCATAAGTCTCTCATTTACTTAATAATTTTTGATTATGATACGAACGGTAGTAACACCGCAGCAACAAAATATCTCCATCAATCTGCCCGAAAACTTTATCGGAAAGCAGGTGGAAGTCATTGCATTTACTATCAATGATGCTACCGAAGAACCTATTGCAGATAAACTTATGACTCATTTTGCAAGTGAAAAGGTTTTAGCAAAAGATTGGTTGACTCCCGAAGAAGATCTCGCATGGCAACATTTATAAAAGGCGACATTGTCGTGATTCCATTTCCGTTTTCGGATTTATCCGGTTCTAAAAGACGTCCGGCTTTGGTGTTAGCCGACCTCTCTGGTAATGATATACTGCTTTGCCAAATCACATCGCAACATACCCGCGACCGTTTTGCCGTACCGCTCCGGAATACAGATTTTGCGGAAGGGTCGTTGCCTTCATCATCATTTATACGCTCTGCCCGCATTTTTACCGGTGACAAAACGATTATCGTCCGCAAAACAGGAACCGTCAAAACTGCGGTGATGAATAAAGTGGTGCAAAACATCATGGATATTATCCGATAATCTCTGACTTTCAATAAGTTTCCGCTGTATAAAAACCTTTTCATGTTGTTTGAGTTTAGGAGGCTTACATCTTCACAAATTCTACTCTTCTGTTTTTCGCCCGTCCCTCATCTGTGGAATTGCTTGCGATGGGCGAAGTTTGTCCTTTTCCTGCCGCTTTGAGACGATCTTTTGCAATACCCATTTCCACCAATTTATCCATTACGGCTTTGGAACGGCTTTCGCTGAGGGTTTGGTTGGAAGCGGCGTTTCCGGTGTTGTCGGTGTGTCCTTCGACGGAGAACTTCACATCGGGATTTTCGTTCATCAATTCGGCGATACGGTTAATTTCCGCTATAGATTCAGGTTTTATGGTCGCTTTGCCTACATCGAACGTGATGCCGTAGGTGATGATTTTACCGTCGCTCGCTAAACGGTCGTAAAGCGGAACGGCGCCTTTGGCGATGCGGATGTTTTTATAATAGGCATTTCCGTTTCTCGCCCAAAGCCAGATAGACGTGGGCTTTTTCATATTGGGAACATTCAATATCCTGATGCCGTTCACATAATATTTCAAGGCGCGTTTATTAAACGAAATGGATATGTGGTTCCATTGATTACCTTTGAGAGAAACCTTTTCGCTTTGGCTTCCGGATTGACCGTCGGGTTTTACCCAACTGAAAGAGAAATTTCCTTCATCTTTATAAAGCCAATGTCTTCCGATAAACGTTCTGCTGTCATTAAAACCGATTTCACATTCTGCACTGTTTCCATTTTGCGCGTCTCCGAAAACGTCGTATTCGATGGTAAACTCGTCCGGCAAATAGTTTTTGGCGTTCATCAACGGATTGATAATGGTATATCCAATCAGGCTGATGCATTTTACGCCGTCAATCGAAGCGACTTCGGCATTACCGCTTGCCAAATCCCATTGACTTGGAAATTCGCCTAACTTTTCATTTGACAAATCGTCGTCAAAGAAAATTTCATCTCCGGGCACAAAGTCGGATTTGGCATACGCCATTTCTGCGCCTTTCGCACCTTGCGGAGCGTTGGTTTTTCCTTTGTCTTGGGAGATTTCTTCGGTTTCGTCATCGGAAGATTTTTTACCTTTATTGTCTTTATAAGTATCGGGACTTGTAGCCTTATCAATACCTTTGCTTACCGTTTGGTCGGTTTTCTGTTCCGCTTTGCGTACAGTAGCATTCTTCGCAGATTTTTCCACAGCCTTTCCCAACTGTTTTATAAACTGCGCCTGAGTTGTGCCGCATAATGACAGCAACAATACCATCGTGAATAAAAATTTAAACATTTTCATTGTAATAAAATTTATTTTTTCTGTTGCAAAGTTAGAGTGGGAAAAGGTCTCGTCATCTCATATAAAAATATGATTTTGAGGGTTTGAGTGAAAAATCATATAAAAATATGAGAAGCCCCCTTTCCCCCGAAGGGGGCAACATTCCTAATACTATCCGCTTTATTCTGCGGTTTTCCCCCTTTGCCTCATTATATTTCTATTGTTTTCAAAGGAATCGGCGAAACCTAACGAAGTGGTTCGACGTAGTCAATCTTCGATTTCCAAAGGAGAGGGGAGCAGAGCGGTTATCATTTACATATTCATTTATCATAAGAATCATATAAATCATAGTTCAGACATTTGCCAAAAGCCATCAGCCAATCGCCTCTTACCTTTTTATCATTTTCCTTACTGCTGTTTCGCCGTTTATGTTAATTTTCAGGACGTAAACGCCGGGTGCAAGCGAGGAAACATTAATGGTTGATTTATCATTAGACAGTTTGCCGCTTAGAATTTGTTTGCCTGAAAAATCAAAAATTGAATAGGTGCCGTTTCCGGTGTAGTCTGATATTTGCAATTCGTTTTGCACAGGATTCGGGTAGATTTTCAGGTTTTGCAAGTATATGTTTTCTGTGGCGGCGGCACCCGTATCTTTCACCCAAATAGTGCTTGTACCGTCTGTATAAGTGAGGTAGTCGGGTTTTGTGGTAGGCGTAGTGAAGTCTGCGGGAGTTTTAATTTCTGTGCCGACTTTGATGTAAATTGGCGCGGTAATGCTTCCATCCACCGTAATCATTGAACCGCCTTCTGCAAAAGCACCGATTTCATCGGCTGTGATATTTCCGCCAATATGAATACTACCGCTGTTACGAGCATCTGCGCCTATGGTTGCCGCCGTTACGTTTCCTGCAATATTAATAGCACCTTCAAAAACATAAGCGGCGGTCGTAGCCTCAGACAATACATTTCCGCCGATGTTAATTTCGGCTCTATTCTCTGCTTGTGCACCGATACCGCCTGCTGAACTTAAAGCATTTGCATCGTGGTCTATAACAACGTAGGTATAATCTCCGGATGCAAAAACTGCGGCTCCGCCGTTGCTGTTGGCTGTAGCAGACGACACATGAGCCTCGGCGGTGTCTTCCGTATATACGCCGTACTTCATACCGATAACGTGAAATTCTCCGCCTTCAAATCCCACATTTCCGTACAATACATTCAAGCCTTTGCTGTCGGCATTTGTGGTAGCCTCTACGTTTAGGTCAAAGCCGTTCAAGTCAAAATTAATGCTTTTGTTACTGCCGTCAATGGTTCTATCGTGATTAACGTCTGCCAGCAATTTGATGGTATCTCCGCTTGTTGCGGCTGCCAGTGCCTCTGTGAGAGTAAAATACTTTTTCCCTGTAGAGACGATTTGGCATATCGGATCTTCTCCTTTTACCCAAACGCTTACAACACCATCAGTGTAAGTGCGATAGCCCGATTTTGTGGTAACGGCTGCATATTCGGTAATGAGATAGTCTGTGGTGCCAATCCTGATATATGTTCCTGTGGAGGGTGCGCTAATGATTCCATCAACAGTTATTTTTGTATTCGGATTGGGACCGCCGGCTTCGGCAAGAACACCGATGCCATTGTAGCCTATTACCGAAATATCTCCACGTATGTTGATTTCGGCACCTTGTCTTGCATATACACCTCTGTCGGATCCATAAGAATTTGTTACGGTAACTTTATCAGGATAGGCATTAGCGTATGTACCGGGAGTTGCTGTGGACCAAACGGTGAAATCGCCGGAACCTGTCATAAAAACCTGTCCTCCGTTATGGGCACTAAGTGCCATCGTATTCGTACTCGTGCTATACACTTTCAGATTTTTATTGTTCATATCAAATGTGATTTTCTTGTTGTTGATATCAAGCGGATTGTTGTAATTAATATCTGCCAGCAATTTAATCGTGGTCGGTGTTGCGCCGCCTGTGGGTACTGCCGCCAACGCATCGTCGAGCGTGGTGTAATTGGTAGAACCAATGGAACATACTTGTGCGTTTGCCGCACCTGCGCTCAAGCCAAACAAGGCGAGCGCTGTTAGAAATTGTTTTAAAGTTTTCATTTTGATAAAATTTATTTTATGCCGCAAAGTTAGAGTGGGAAAAGGTCTCGTCTTCTCATATAAAAATATGATTTTGAGGGTTTGAGTGAAAAATCATATAAAAATATGAGAAGCGGCTGGCGAATGGCAATTAGCAAATGGCTTTTGGCTGATGGCAAATGGCAATTTAACCACATAGAAACATAGTTTTTTAGGGACTTTTGTGACTTTTGCGACGATTGTCATAAAAATCATAGTTCAGACAGCGTTTCGACAGGCTCGACGTGACAGCGGTTATAAATTGCTATTTGCCATTCGCCAAAGTGAGAAAATCCGAAACTTACGCCCTGTGAAAACAGATGAAAATTTTGTAAATTTGTGTCGAATAGGAATAAACAAAGACGTGGTAAAAAAAGAAACAGGGCTTGATTTTGAAATAGATAAATTGACCAACTCCATCGAAAATGTTGTGACCGGAGATAGTTTCGCTACGGAAGTTTCGGTTGTAACTCCGGCTGACTTGAAAAATATTGCAAAAAATAAATGGAATTTCGATTGGAAATTTGAATACAAACAGCCCGAACGCGAAGTTTATAAATTGACCATTGTAAATAATCAACAAACCATTCAAGGATTGATTAGCATTGAAATAAAATCAGACCACGTCTATATGCACCTTGTTGAGAGTGCTTCTTTTAACAAAGGAAAAATGAAAATGTATGCCGGAGTTCCGGGAAATTTGGTGGCGTTTGCCTGCAAACTTTCTTTTCAAAGAGGGTATGATGGAAATGTTTCATTCTTTTCTAAAAGTCAACTCGTGCAACATTATATAGACAGTTTGGGAGCAATTCACGCAGGCGGAAGAATTATGATTATTGATACTATTGCAGCCCTGAAATTAATTGATAAATACTTTCCATAATGACAAAAAATAAATCAAAAGAGTTAGATGTAGATTTTATCGGCGAACAAAACAAACCGATGACACAGGAAGAATTGTTTTCTATCAGCGTTTTTCTCAAACAATTAAAACAAAAACGCAACACAACAGCCAAACGAAAAATCCCAAAATTGGAAAAGCAATTCGCTTGACACAAAATTCCATGTTTTTAAGAAACTTTTGCGACTGATGAGTTTCGACAGGCTCAACGTGACAAATCCCCCTTTCCCCTCCTCCCCCAGCCCCTCCAAAGGAGGGGAGAAAGGGGGGCAACATCTCTAATACTAAACGTTCCGTTTTACCGTCTTTTCCGAACGTTTTATTTTTACGGTTTTTTTGCCACAGTTCGCCCCTTTGGGGACAGGGGGCTTCTCATATAAAAATATGATTTTGAGGGTTTGAGTGAAAAATCATATAAAAATATGAGATGAGGTTAGGTGGTTTATTCTTTAACTTTGCAATACAAAAAAATGTTCCGATAATGAAAAAACTTATTCTTGCATTTTTATCCGGGTTGTGGTGTTTTGCGGCATTGGCGCAGAATGCAAAAACGGACAGTTTGTTGCGGCTGGTGCCGAAAGCGAAAAAAGACAGCAATTTGGTGTTGCTTTATATTGATATAGGTAACACCTATGAAGCAAATAAGCCTGAAACCGCCGCAAAATATTATATCAGAGCAAAAAAACTGAGTGAGGAAATTGATTATAAAAAAGGATATCTCAGGTTTGCACCCAGATACTCTAATCTTCTCGCTACTTTAGGTAAAGAAGATTCCGCCTTGATAATAGATAAAAAAGCGATAGATGTTGCCAAAAAGGTGGGAAATCGTATAGAGATTGGGAAAACATATTATAATACCGGTATCGTACTTGCATATCTCGGGTTGCTGGACAGTACCATTGTTTATCTTAACCGATCTAAAAAATATTTCGGAGACGATCCTGAATACACTGCGGATATTAATTATGTGATGACGGCTGTTTATATGGATCTGGACAGGTATGATGAAGCCAGAAAAGCGGGTGAGGCAACGTTGCAATATTACAGAAAAATTAATGAACCCAAACTTGGTTACGTATTACAGAACTTGGGGAGTCTGTATAGTGAATCAGGAAAACACCAAAATATAGAGAAGGCTCGGAAGTTGTTCAACGAAGCGATTGAGATAGCCGAAAAAAATCAAGATTACAGACTTAAATCAATTGTTTTGATAGGACTTAGCGACACATATTTGATAAATTTCCAACCGGATCATCCAAAAGTTAAAATATATGCTGAAGAAGCATTGGCTATAGCGAAAAAAATAAATAGCGCATCCCGTACATCTACTGCGTGGCGGGCTTTGGGTTCTTATTATCTTCATACTAAAAATTACGAAAAAGCACTTGCTTGCATGGATTCTTCATTAGTTGTATGCGAGAAAAATGATCTTTTAGATGAAAAGGCTTTCACGCTTGCCAAAAAATCCAACGTTTTGTTTGCTTTGGGAAGACCGAAAGAAGCAACAATAGTGTCTAACGAAGCTGATGATCTGAATCAGAAACGAATAGGCGAAGAAACACAGGAACGCATCGTTCTCGCCGAAAAAAGATTTGAAACCGAAAAAAAAGAAGCGCAAATCAAACTTCAAGAATCAAAACTGAAACAGAAAACTTTGCAGATTAGTATTCTTGTGGCGGTCGGAGTGCTTTCGCTCGTGATATTTGTGTTGATTTACCGCAACTACAGCCATCGCCAAAAATTGCAACAAATAAAAATAGATGAACTCGAGAAAGAAAAACAATTATTCGCCGCACAATCCTTGCTGAAAGGTCAGGAAGAAGAAAGAAGCAGAATTGCCAAAGACCTGCACGACGGCTTGGGCGGAATGTTGAGCGGAATTAAATTCTCATTTCAAAATATGAAACAAAATCTTATCCTCACGCCCGACAATGCGCGGGCTTTTGAACGCGGCATCGATATGCTCGACAGCAGCATTCGCGAAATGCGGCGCGTAGCGCACAATATGATGCCGGAAGTGCTGGTGAACTATGGATTAGACGCCGCCTTGAAAGAATTTTGCACCGAAATAGACCGAAGCGGAGCCATCGAAATCAATTATCAATCCATCGGAATGGAACACGCTGAAATAGAAAAAGATACGGCACTTACGGTTTACCGAATCGTGCAGGAATTGGTGAACAACACGCTGAAACATGCTGCCGCCAAAAATATTTTGGTGCAAACGCATTTGCATGAACGCCTTTTGAGCATCACTGTGGAAGACAACGGCAAAGGCTTTGATACCGCCGTTTTGGAGCAATCCAACGGAATCGGCTGGAGCAACATCAAAAACCGCACGGATTTTTTAAAAGGAAAAATAGATTTGCATTCGCAAATCGGCAAAGGAACTTCCGTTTTAATAGAAATTCCGGTGTGAAATGTTGGTTGATGTAAGAAAAACAGGAAACTTCAAACGGTTGAAAATTTCAATTCTATGAAAAAAAGAAATGAAAATTGTTGAAAACAAAATAAGCGTATTTGCAAAATATTTTCGTAACTTCGTTGTTAATTTCAATTAACATATTTTATAAATTATGCAAACTATAATTGACATTTCGGATAGATTATTGAAATCTACAACCGACACTTTTACGAGATATTTATACGATAATATCTCGTGGGACGAAACGCTTATCGGCATTCGTGGGGCAAAGGGAACGGGTAAAACCACGATGCTTTTGCAACACATAAAAAAGAATTTTCCCGAAAAACAAAAAGCATTATACGCTTCGTTAGACAATATTTGGTTTTCCAAAAATTCGCTTTGGGAGTTAGCCGAACAGTTTGATGCCTACGGCGGTACGCATTTATTTCTCGATGAAGTACACAAATATCCTTCGTGGGCAAGGGAAATAAAAAATATTTACGACAGTTTCCCCGATTTGAAAGTTGTTTTTATCGGCTCGTCAATGCTTGAAATTTACAAACAAAGTGTTGATTTGTCGCGCAGGGTTGTTTCATACGAACTCAAAGGACTTTCGTTTCGTGAATTTTTAGAGTATGAATACGGTCTTAAATTCGGCAAACTGAATTTGGAAGATATTTTGAAAAATCACCGCGAAATTGCAAACAGCATTATTTTTGAACTCAAGATTTTGCCTGCGTTCAAAAAATACCTTCAAAACGGATATTATCCGTTCTACAAAAAAACAAAAATAAATTATTATAATGCTGTTCAACAGGCGATTAACAAAACTTTAGAGGAAGATTTGCCTGCCATAGAACCGATAGAATATGCCACGGTTTTAAAATTAAAAAAAATGCTTGCCATCATTGCCGAAAAACTTCCGTATCAGCCCAATACAGTGGAACTTGGCGCGAGTATGGAAACTGCTCGACAATTGGTGGTGAAGTACCTTTATTTGCTCGACAAAGCAGGAATTTTAATGTGTTTTTCGGACGAAAAAGAGAAAATAAACGCCTTGTCGAAACCGCAAAAAGTATATTTGGAAAACACGAACATCGTTTTTTCGCTTGCCCGAAACAATGCCAATCAGGGCAATTTGCGCGAAACGTTTTTCGCCAATCAAATGCGCGAAAATCATGAAGTTATCATTGCAAAAAACGGAGATTTCATTGTTGATGGTCAATATACTTTTGAGATTGGCGGCAGAAATAAAACCGGCGAACAGATTAAAAATACCGAGAATGCCTTTGTGGTTGCAGACGATATTGAAATCGGTTTTCAAAATAAGATTCCGCTTTGGATGTTCGGAATGTTGTATTGAACGATAGACGGATTTAGTAACCTGTCAGTCGGTGGGCTGACTAAAAAAATAAAATGTAAACAAATGAAAACAAGTATATTTATCGTGGACGACCATTTTATGGTAATCGAGGGCATCCGATCTCTGTTGCAAAATAGAATGGATGGGGCACGCTATGAACGCCGCATCTTGCCTCGCTTTTTTGAAACAGCATCAGCCGGAAATTATTTTGATGGACATCAATCTTCCCGATATGAACGGAACCGAACTCTGCAAAATCGTGAAACAGCAATATCCGCAGGTTCGAATTTTGGGGCTCAGCACTTTTAATCAGCAAGCGGTCATCAAAAATATGATAGACAGCGGCGCGTCCGGATACGTGTTGAAAAATGCCACCGGCGAAGAATTATGCGAAGCGATAACGGCGGCAATGTCCGGAAAAAATTATCTCAGCCGCGAAGCAGCGTTTGCGATGGAAGAATCCGACCGGAAACTACCGCAAATCACATTTCGCGAAAAAGAAGTTTTGAAATTTTTAGTCGAAGGGCTGACCAATCAGCAAATCGCCGAAAAACTTTTTATCAGTATATCCACCGTTGCCACTCATCGCCAAAGTTTGCTCAATAAATTTGAAGTGAAAAATACCGCAAGTTTGCTGAAATTTGCATCGAAATTCGGGTTGATGAATTAGATAGCTGGTGATAAGCAAAAAGCAAAAAACCGAATAGGTTTGAATTTTGAAATCGGAGCCTATTATCACGGCACTCCAAAATTGATGAGCGACAAAATAAACGTTCAGAAAGCCATTGATAATGAACAGTACGGCGGGAATAAATTTTTGAAAAAACTGCCTGTATATCCGCTTTTATCGCTGAAAATTAATGTAAGACTTTGAATGGGATAATTGAAAAATCCGTAAATTTTATCGAAAACTGCGCCTCAAAAATGCGTTTAATTTGCCGATACACTAGTTGAGTTGCTACACCCCAAAAAATATTTTGTAACTTTGCCCTCTGAAATCACAATGAGAAAATTTTTGACATATTTTCTACTTGCAACTTACCTCCTTTCTTACACCGAGGCAAAGCAAGCGTTGAAAATTCCAAATTTCATTGAACATTATTTTTCATATCAACAGCGTTATCAAAACGCAGGTTTTCTTTCTTATATAAAAATGCACTATTTGGAGCATCAAGGAAAAGATGCTGATTATGAAGAAGATATGCAACTTCCGTACAAAACCGTTGATTTTTCGATTGTGTTTGTAGGTTTGCAAATTCCGCCGAAAGTGTATGAATATTCTTTTGAACAAAAAAAAGAATTTAAAGAAGAAAAAACACGGAATTTCCAATATTCCGACCATTTCACCACACAACATTTAAG
>JAITMJ010000012.1 GCA_031277475.1 Flavobacteriaceae bacterium | reverse complement strand
AGCAGTGCAAAGCGATGAAATCCTTTATTTAAAGGCTTTTTCAAAGGAAAGCAACCCGATACAAAAGTACAACAAGCGGTCTAACAATCTATTAATTTGCTTGCGTTTGGATTCGTTGTATTATCTTTGTTGAAATTCTAAACACCATGAAATAGGCACTTTGGAGAAATCCAAAGAAGGATCCGGAAAATATTAAAGTTCTGAAAGCCTTATATACATTAGCACAGGGCGTTGCCCTGTGTGTATTAACGCGGTGAATAATTGCGCCCTGAAATCTATGATTCGCCGATTCCGATAAAAACAATAAAAATGGTAGAGGCAAAGGGCAAAATCCTTGAAAATATTTTCGATTTCGCCCCTTCAGGGCTTCGCCTTTTGTGAGCGTTTATTTTGTCGTAGGGCGTTGCCCTACGCTGGGTTATCAAAGGCTTTACTCATTTATTTTATATTGTTTTTCAATGGTATTCGTGAATACTGCGTATTTCAGCCTTTTCCTATCGAAAAATTTAATGTGTTTGACCTGTTTGTCTGAAACTAAATCTCATTGTTTTAAAAAAAGAAAAATTATCTTTGCAAAGTAACTTTTAACGGGTAAAAATTATGGAAACCGTATCTGCACATCAATCTCTCAACCCTACACAACTGCATTTGTTGAGAATGTTTTCGTTTACCAAAACCGAAAAAACATTACAGGATTTGAAAAAACTCCTGCGCGATTTTTATATTCAACAGGTTGAAAAAGAAATAGATAAATATCCGATAAGCGATGAAATTTTAAACGAACATCTTCGCACCCCGTACAAATGAAACATATTGTATTAGATACCAATTGTTTGCTTGCGTGTATTGGCAAAAGCAGTAAATTTCATTCGATTTGGACGGCTTTTTTGAGTGGAAAGTTTTATTTGTGTTTATCCAACGAAATAGTGACTGAATACGAAGAAATTTTTTCCAAAAAAACTTCGCCTGCCTTTGCTGAAATGATTATTCACATTATTTTGAACAGCGAAAATATTGTTCTTGTTAATCCGTATTACAGATTTGGACTTATCACGACAGATCCGGACGATAATAAATTTGTGGATTGTGCCGTTATTGCAAGTGCTGATTACATCGTTTCTAATGATGTGCATTTCAATATTTTAAAAACAATAAATTTTCCAAAAATAAATGTAATCCGAATAGAACAATTCGCAGGAGAATTAGAAAAAAATCTGTAGTTATAAATCAATTTTACTCCGATAAAATATATTAAAACAATGAAATTATTAGCAGTAGGAAGCGTAGCGTTTGACGCGATTGAAACACCTTTCGGAAAAACCGGAAAAATTTTGGGCGGAGCAGCCACTTTTATCGGATTGGCGGCTTCGGCAATGAAAACGGAAGTGAGTCTGGTTTCGGTAGTCGGCGGAGATTTTCCGCAAGAATATTTTGATTTGCTGAAATCCAAAAACATCAATATTGACGGCGTGGAAATCATAAAAAACGGAAAAAGTTTTTTCTGGAGCGGCAAATATCACAACGACCTCAATTCCAGAGATACGCTCATCACCGAAGTGAATGTTTTGGCGGATTTCGACCCGAAAATTCCCGAACATTCCGCCGATGCAGAAGTTTTACTGCTCGGAAATTTGGATCCGGCGGTTCAACTTTCGGTTTTGGATAAAATGAAAAAACGTCCGGAACTCGTGATTTTGGACACGATGAATTTTTGGATGGATATCGCTTTGGAAAATTTGATGAAAATCATCGCAAAAACCGATGTCATCAGCATAAATGATGAAGAAGCGCGCCAACTTTCCGGCGAATATTCTTTGGTGAAAGCCGCGAAAAAAATCAGAGAAATGGGTCCGAAATTCGTGATCATCAAAAAAGGAGAACACGGCGCATTGCTGTTTCATGAAAGCAAAATTTTTGCAATTCCGGCACTTCCTTTGGAAGATGTTTTTGACCCGACCGGAGCCGGCGATACATTTGCAGGCGGTTTTGCGGCTTACATTGCGAAAAAAGGAAAATTCGATTTTGAAACGATGAAATCCGCGCTGATTATCGGTTCTGCATTGGCATCTTTTACGGTGGAAAAATTCGGAACAGAAAGAATCCAAAACGTAACTTCCGAAGATTTAACCGATAGAATCAACCGATTCAAAGAACTCACAACTTTTGAGGCTTTGGTTTGATACAGGTTTCAAGGTTCGAGTTTCATTGAAGATTATGAATAATAAAGAGTTGAGAGAAATAATTTAGAAATCTTATTTCTTGTCTTTTGAAAAAAGAGAAAATTTTATGCCAATCATCATTAATACATTTTACATTAATACAACAAAATGAATACATTCAGAGCAATTTTTATTCTAATTTTCAGTGCCAATTTTTTCAGCGCACAATATTTAATAGTCGGCAAAGACAGCATTTCCGCCACAGATTTTAAAAAAGATTATCTCTACGGTTTGGAAAATAGCGGCATCGACAAAACCATCGCTTCCACGCAGGAATTTCTTTTGATTCAGCAATATGCTCAAGACAAAAAAGTGGACACTACCGCTTATTTCAAGGAAAGAATGTGGAACAAAATCAATGAACTGCACGAAAAATTTTTCTTTCCGAACGAAGTTTCCAATCCCGTGCTTCAAAATTATATCGCCGACAGCCAAACCGACCGCGAAATCCAAATTTTTATGGTGCAAAAAGAAACCGGAGATACCAACGATTATCAAAAAATTTACAACGATGTGAAATCCGGAACGCTCACGATGCAAGATGCTATCACAAAATACACGAAAGGAAATTCGGACGCTTTTTACACAAAACCCGGAACCATTGACAATACGATTTACGCGGAAGTGAAAACGCTCCCTACAAATTCATATACGAAACTCATTGATAATGAAAATATTGCAGCATTTGCGAAAGTTTTGAAAACCAGACCTTCTTTGGGATACATGATTTTCGGGACGATTTCCTATCCGAACGACGATAAAGCCGAAGAAATGAAAACCAAAATTCTCGCCGATTTGAAAGCCGGAAAAAAGTTTGAAGAAGTGGCAAATCTTTACGGCTCTACGGACAACGAAAAAAACAACGGCGGTGTTGTGATGGGTTCGCCAACTTTTCCCGACAATATCTACGAAATGTTGAAAAATCAAAAAGCCGGATTTTATACTCAGCCCGTTCCGGTTCAAGACAAATATTATATTTTCAATATTTACAGCGTGGAACCCTACGAACTGAACGATAAAACCAAAAACTTTTATCTAAGGGAAATTCGCAACAATCTTTATGCGGAATTTTTAGAAGAAAAACTTTTGGCATACCTCAAAAACCGCCCCGAATTTAAAGAATTTCCAATCTCTCAAAATCTGAAAAAATCTTACGCCGCTTTTGTCGCTCATACCAATGATTCCGATGTTTTGTATGAATATCACGGTTATAAAACTACGGTCGGGGATTTAAAAAAAGCGATTGATCCCAATAAAACCACAAATATCACGCAGCAGCAATGGCAAGACGTATTTGAATATTTTGAAAATCGAAATCTTTTGAACGCTTATGCTGCGGATTTCGCAAACCGACCGGACGTGAGACCCGAACTCGAACAAAACAGAAGAATGTTGTTTTCGGATTACGTTTTCAGCAATTTTATCAGCGGTGAAGTGGACGCGCATCCGGAATGGCTCACGGATTATTACAACAAAAACAAATCTCAATTTTTATGGGAAAAACGCGCCGCCGGGAGAGTTGCCGTAGTTTCCGATTCCAAATTGGTCGGCAGCATTAAAAAAGAAATCAAAGACCCGAAAAATTGGGAAAAATTAAAAACCGAATACGACGGAAAACTGAACGCCGAAAACAAAATTTTGGTTTCTTTTCAAGAAGGCGAAATGTTTGAAAATGCGGATATTTTTATAAAATATAATGTTCCTTTTGGCAAAGGCGTTCACGACACGAAAATGGGAAACAGAGATGTGGTGATTGCCATAGACAATATTTTGGAACCCACACAAATGACGGAAAAAGAAGCCGAAGAATTGGTACGGGAAGCCGTAGTTTCTAAGAAAATTCAGGAAGTTGTTCAGGAACAAAAATCCAAAACCAATATTGTGGTTCAGCCGGAATTTATCACGGAATTGGAGAAAAGTTTTAAGAGGTAGTGTTAAATTAATTGTCGAACGGCGTATATGGTTTTTAGTTCATTTGGAAAATTAAATCAACGTATCGATTTTGCGACAGATTTTTACGGATAAAAGAGCGATGACAACACCCTCCAAATAAATAAGAACTTATAAAAATAATAGATTTGCCCGAGGTATTAACAGATTTTAACATTTTTTGCCATTTTTTAATTCTTTTCTTAAAACTTTTTAACATAATAAATTCCTACCTTTGAAACTTCAAATTTTTGAGAATAATTATTTTAATTTTTTAAAGAAAATTTAATGACGACAATTAAAAATTTTACTCTTGCTTTCTCGGTTCTCGTTTCGGGAATGGTTTTCGGACAAGGCTTTAATTCCACGATTTACAAAGCGCAATTTATTGATGACAAAATAGTTCCGGATTCTTTAGCGCAAGAAATTATTTTATCGCCGCAAGAAAAAATAGATGCCGGAATTTATTCGATGATTTCAGATCCGGTTTTGAAAAACGCAAAATGGGGATTTATGGTTTACGACCCGAAAACCGATAAAATCATTTCCGCTTACAACGAATGTTCACCGCTGATTCCGGCTTCCACAACCAAACTTTTGACCACCGAAACCGCACTGAACCTTTTGGGCGAAAATTTTATGTGGACTACACAGTTGGAATATTCCGGAGAAATTGACGAAAACGGAATTTTAAACGGAAATCTTTACATAGTCGGAAGCGGAGACCCATCGCTTGGTTCGGGAAAAGCGGGTGCTTATTCGTATTATACTTTGGTTTCGGATTTTATAAGTGCTCTAAAATCGAAAGGCATCAAAAAAGTAAACGGAAATATCGTGATTCAAACGGCTTTTTTTAAGGACAATAAAAGAAAAATACTCCCTAAAAATATCGTGTGGATGGATTTCGGAACATATTATCTTCCGACCGGAACTACCGAAAACATTGATGATTCCAAAGAAAAATCCGCTATGGAACAAAATTCTTTTTCCAAAACCAAAAATTATTTCTACGTTTCTACCGATGAAGTGCTTCGCACCGATGAATTTTCCGGCGAAAAATTTACCACAAAACTTCCGGACGCGCCCGCATATTTGGCAAACACGATGCGAACTTCGATGATAAAAAGAGGCATCGGAGTTTCCGGAAAAGTAGTTACAAAAATGCAGGATTTGGAACCGGAAAATCGGGAAGTTTTATCAACTTACAAATCGCCGCCTTTGTCTGAAATCGTTTTTTATACCAATCAACACAGCGATAATGATTTGGCGGAAGCCACTTTGAAAATGGTCGGTTTTCAAAAATACGGCGACCAAACTTTGGAATCCGGAAAAAAAGTGGTGATGGAACATCTCGAAAATATTTCATTCGATACAGACGGTTTTAATTATGCCGACGGCAGCGGACTTTCCCGAAACCACAGCGTTTCGCCGTATTCGCAAGTGAAATTTTTAAGTTCATTGATGGACGAACCGTATTTCAAAACCTATTTCGATTCGCTCCCAATCGGCGGACAAACGGGAACTTTGAAAAGAATGTTTCTCGGAAACGGCAACGGACATATTTTTGCCAAAACAGGAACATTAAACAAAGTGAAAACTTTAGCCGGTTTCCTGAAAACTTCTACCGGAAAAACACTGATATTTTCTGTTTTAATCAATAATTACGCCGGCTCGAACGACCAAGTGAAAGCCAGAATAGAACGTTTGCTGGAGCCGGTTTTGGAGTATTAGACATCTTTCCATAATAACCAACTGATATTAAATAAAATGTATATATTTGTGGGATGGATGTATTCTCAGTGTATAAAACAAAAAAACCGGAGGTCTTTCTGCGATTAACGGGA
>JAITMJ010000131.1 GCA_031277475.1 Flavobacteriaceae bacterium | reverse complement strand
CACCAAATTTTCATTCAAAATATACATTTTATTTTTCAAAGAAATTCTCATCCAAAAATTTACGTCTTCCGCATATCTTTGATTTTCATCAAAATAGCCGGTGTTTTCCAAAATTTTCTTTTTAAAAATCACGGTTGATGGTTGGGCTTCATTTCTTATCAGCAGTTTTTTAAACGTGATTTCGGCGAGATTGTTTTTAATTTTATACGGAAAAAGAATTTTATGATTATTTCTGACGGTTGCCAAAAAATCAATATTGATTTTTTCATTCTCAAAATAATTAATTTGGGTTTGTATTTTTTCCGGCAGCCATTCGTCGTCCGCATCCAATAACGCGATATAATTTCCTTTCGCAATTTTCAAACCTGCATTTCTGGCTCTGGAAACGCCGCCGTTTGTTTGGTTCAAAAGTAGGATATTCATTTCGGGATTATTTTGTATGTAATTGTCAATCAGCGATTTGCTTTCATCCGTAGAACCATCGTTAATAACGATGATTTCAAAATCCTGTATTCCGTCGGTTTGTTTTTTGACGGAATCCAACGCTTTGATAATGGTTTTTTCTGCGTTGTACATCGGGATTATTACGGAAATTTTTGGCATATTGCTTTTGGTTTTTGGCGAAGTGATTTTAATGAAAATCTCGCTTTTTTCTGCTCTAAATCTTGCTAAAGGTCAGTTCCTGTTCCAAAATTTCTTCGGCTCGAAAGGTTGTATTTCTGCGGTCATTTTTTCACCGAAACTCCTGAGCAATCGGGCATCTTCTTCATCCGTTTTGCTGATTTGGTTTTTCACTTCCGCAAATTTTTTTTATCGATAATCCGCTCACTTGATAAACTTCAAAACTCAGAGAATGAGCATAATACAGAATTTTACTACTGTATGAACCGGTGGCTTCTACCACGATTTTGTACTCGTTTTTTATCCCATTTTTTTTAGTTTTTTTTCAATGTCTGTTTTTGTTGTTGCAGATATTGACAATCACCGATTTGTCTTCGTCATTCAATAAGCTCATCACGAGAACTTTGGAACTCACATCCACTCCGATTACTTTTTTTGCTAAATTATATTTTTAATTATTTTTAATGGAATCAACAAAATCTAAAGAAGTGGTTCGGTGTAGCCAATCTCGTTCCTCGATTTCTCCGAGTCTAATCCCCAAAGATTTTTCAGCAGTTTATAAAAACGGTGTTCGTCATCGCTTACAAAATGATCCGCTTTAATCAATATTTTCGCAAATTGCACAAAATTTTCACGCTCTTCCTCGGTGGAATCCTCCAGAAAACACCTCGCGTGAAATTCAAAATGGTCTTTCCAATCTTCGGGATGAAGGTTAGCAATGGCGTGTAATTCATTATCCAAATTGATGTGAAAAGGAAATTCGGTTTCTAAATATTCTACTATTTTCACACCTTCTTCGGGAGAAAAATCACCGTCAACAGCCGAAAGTATCATCAATAAATGATAGCCGGCAATAGGTTTGTTGGATTTTTGCATACGTTTGGGATTTAAGGTTTGAGGTTTGAAGTTCGATCCACAACTCCAAATTTACAATTATTTGTCCAAAAAACTAAAAAGATTGGCTTTTTTTAACTTTTGTCACACTGAACACAGAAGAAAAGTCTAACAAAAAGAAAACAAGTAAATTATCCGCTGTCACTCTGAGTCTGTAGAAGGGCTTAGATTTTGAAAAGCAAAATGTGTAAGATTCCGACAAGCTCAATCTTCATATTGGATCTGTCGAAACGCTACAAACGAAATCTACAAAAAGTTCGGGTTTTCGGTTTTCTACCCTCATAACTTTATCCTACATTTGCAAAAAAATCACGATGTTAAAATTTTTATTCCGAACGCGGTATGCAAGTTTGTTTGCATTCGTTTTTTATTTTTTGCTGTTTTCCTTTTTGGTTCGGCTCGTTCTCACGATTTTCACCTTTTCAAATATTTCGGGAAATCTTGGACAAACGGCACTTGCATTTTTTATCGGATTGGGTTTTGATTTTTGTGTAGCATTTTGTTTTTCAATAGTTTACAGTTTGTATTTGTTGGTTTTGCCTTCAAAATTAATCGGAGGAAAATTAGATAAAATTTTTTCGTATTTTATTTTGGGTTTAATGTTTTTTATCACCCTGTTTTCGTTTTCGGCGGAATTTTCTTTCTGGGACGAATTTAAAACCCGCTTCAATTTCATCGCCGTAGATTATTTGATTTATACTTATGAAGTCGTGGAAAATATCAATCAATCTTACCCGATTCCGTTGATTTTATTGGCTTTGTCGCTGCTGATTGTCTTGCTGTTTTTCATATTAAACAAAACCAAAATTCTGCAAAATACATTCGCCGACAAAATGCGTTTCGGAAAAAGATTTTTATACACTTTTGCCGTTTTAATCGCAAGTTTCGGCTCGTTGGCTTTATTAAAAAATCAAATGGCGGAATTTAGCGGAAATACTTACATCGACGAACTTTCTAAAAACGGCGTGTTTTCGTTCTTTAACGCCTTCAAATCCAATGAATTGGACTATCGCAAATTCTACCAAACTTTGCCGGACGAGCAAGCATATTCCATCATCAAAAAAGAACTTTTGGAAAGCGGAGAAATTTATGCAAGTGAAAATTTTGACGATATCACGCGGAAAATCAGTGGCGAAAACCAAAATACGCCGAACATTATTTTAATTTGCATCGAAAGTTTCAGCGCGGATTTTCTGCAAAAATTCGGAAATACGAACAACCTCACGCCGAATTACGAAAAATTAGCCGACGAAAGTATTTTTTTTACCAATGTTTTTGCCACGGGAACACGCACCGTTCGCGGAATGGAAGCATTGACACTTTCGGTTCCGCCAACTCCCGGAAACAGCATCGTTCGCCGTCCGAACAACGCCGATTTGTTTTCAATCGCCACGATTTTACACGATAAAAAATACGAATTGAGTTTTATTTACGGCGGCGACGGCTATTTCGACAATATGAACGCATTTTTCGGCGGACAAGGTTTTACGATTGTGGACAGAAATCGCGGAAATCCGCTTCCGGAAAGCATTAAAACCGAAAGAATCAACATCGAAGATAAAGACGTAACTTTTGAAAATGCGTGGGGAATTTGCGACGAAGATATTTACAAACAATCCTTGAAAATAGCCGATGAACAAAGCAAAAAAGGAAAAGTATTTTTTCAATTTGTGATGACGACTTCCAACCACAAACCCTACACTTTTCCCGCCGGAAAAATTTCGCTTCCGCAGGGAACTCGCGATGCAGCCGTGAAATACACGGATTTTGCGATTGGAGATTTCATTGATAAAGCGAAAAATAAAACGTGGTTCGCGAACACCGTTTTTGTAATCGTAGCCGACCATTGCGCGAGCAGTGCCGGAAAATGGGAAATCAATACGGAAAAACACCATATTCCTGCGATTATTTACAATTTGCCAAACCAAAAAAAAGGCGAAGTGAACGCTTTGGTTTCGCAAATTGACATTATGCCGACTTTGTTTTCGCTGCTCGGCTGGAACTACGAAACCGCACTTTACGGAAAAGATATTTTCAAAATGAAACCCGAAGACGAGCGCGCACTCATCGGAAATTACAGAACATTGGGGCTTTTGAAAAATGGAATTTTTACGCAAATCAACGACCGAAAAAATGTAAAACAATTCACCTACAATTCCTCGGACAAAACCATCAAACAAGAAATCAAAACCCCGATTGACAGCCTGAAAAACCTCACGATTTCGTATTATCAAACCGCAAGCGAGCGTTTTAAAAACGGAAAAATGAAAGAGAAATAAACAGAGCGGTATGAGGTTCTTTGATTAGTCCCATAATTATTCTTTATTTTAATCGAAAATGATTAGACTATTAATCTCAAAATTTACAAAAAACTACCGAACTCAAAATTAATCGCCTAACCTTCATTTTTCACCTGAAATTTATATAACATGTTTCTTTATATTCAGTTGATTTATGACATTACCAAATAAATAATTTTGAAGAATTAGCAACAGAAGTTGATAGAAGTGTGTATTTTTACAACTATGAAAAACCACATGTAAAGTAATCCTAATTGATTATGAAAATAAGTACCTTTGCAACACAGAAAATACTCAATAAAAATTGGTCAATTATATCATAGGTCAATGTTATTAAAGTATTACCCGCAACTCAAACCGTGAATAAAAAAGCCTTCATATTTTCAGCGCCGTCCGGAAGTGGAAAAACCACTTTGGTGAAGCATGCTTTGGAACATTTTCCGGAGTTGGAATTTTCAATTTCCTGCACCACGAGATTTCCTCGCGGAACCGAACAAAACGGCGTAGATTATTATTTTATCTCGTCCGATGAATTTCGCCGAAAAATTTCCGAAAACGCTTTCATAGAATATGAGGAAGTTTATAATGATGTGTTCTACGGAACCCTGAAATCCGAAGTTGAAAGAATTTGGAACGCCGGAAAAACCGTAATCTTCGATGTGGATGTGAAAGGTGGAATCGCTTTGAAGGAATATTTCGGGGAAAGAGCGCTGTCGGTTTTTGTAATGCCGCCTTCCATTGCAGCGTTGGAACAAAGATTGATGCGCCGAAATACAGACAACGCCAAAACCATAAAAACCAGAGTAGAAAAAGCCGAACACGAAATGAAATTTCATTCGCATTTCGATGAAATCATCATCAACAATGATTTGGAAACTGCAAAATTAGAAACAGAAAAATTGATTGAAAGTTTTTTAGATTTACATTGAATACTTGGCTCAGTGTAACAATGTTGCGAGTTTTGAATTATTATATTGACAAAGTATAAAATCCACAACCTAAACACCTAATCTAATTTATTAAATTCAACATAAAATGTAGTTCCCACATTTTCCTCGGTGGCGAACCAAATTTTTCCTTCGTAATCTTCCACGATTTTTTTCACCATTGAAAGTCCCAAGCCCATTCCCGTGGATTTTGTTGTGAAGTTCGGTTCAAAAATCCGGTCGCGGTATTCTTCGCGGATTCCGTTCCCATTGTCCGAAATTGAAATCATAAATTTTTCTACAGCATCTGTGAGCGTTACGATTATTTTTTTATTTCGATTGTCGGAACTCGCTTGTATTCCGTTTTTCACAATGTTTGTGATGATTCTTGTGAGATAAAGGCTGTCCATTTTGTAAAAAAGTTGAGCCGTATTTGTGGAAAAATAAACCACCGTTTGCGGAAAAATATCCACCGTTCTACGAATGGTTTCTACGACATCTATTTCAGAATCTTGGTTGACGGGCATTTTTGCGAAATCCGAAAAAGATTTGGTGATGGACGAAATAATGTCGATTTGATGAACCAAAGTTTCAGTGAGGGCTTTTATTTTTTTATCGTTTTCGGGGTCGTCTTGTTTGTATTTTCTCTGAAAATTTTGAATGCTCAAACGAAGCGGCGTCAGCGGATTATTGATTTCGTGTGCTACTTGTTTCGCCATTTCTTTCCACGCTTCCTCGCGTTCATTTTTTTGAAGGAGATAGGTTTGTTTTTTCAGTTTTCCGAGCATATTGTTGTAGGCATCCACCAAAGGTTTCACCTCGTCTTCCCGCGAATATTCCAACGGATGATCTAAAAAAGCCACGTTTGTTTTTTCGAGGGTTTCGGAGAT
Organism: Flavobacteriaceae bacterium; assembly: GCA_031277475.1. GTDB lineage: Bacteria > Bacteroidota > Bacteroidia > Flavobacteriales > Weeksellaceae > JAITMJ01. The sequence continues at coordinate 23,310 of JAITMJ010000131.1, read as the reverse complement.
ATTTTCAATTTTTCGGGTGAGCCTTTTGGAGATGAACCAAGCCGCAAATCCGCTTAAAATCGCCAAAAAAATCACGACGAAAAGATATTGTTTCAAGAAAAACATTTGTTGATAAGCCGAAGCCGAACTGCTGAAAACGGTTTGCGTATTGAGGATGCCAATCGGTTTTCCGTTTTTGACGATGTAGGAAAATACGTTGAAAACCGCATTTTTTTTGTCGTCTGAAACATTTTCTTGAATGTATTTGGTTTCGTTTTTCAGCGTGTTGAGAATTTCTTTTTTTAACAAACCTTTGTGCTGCCGATTGCTGACCAAAAGTTTTCCCTGCAAATTGTAGATATTGATGTTTACTTTGTAAATGTTTGAAATCTCGAAAACGCGCTGTTGGAAAACCGATTGATAAATTTCCTCGCTTTCGCCGTCCGCATAATTTTCGGAAATATATTTGAAGGTTTCGGAGATTCGGGAATCTATTCTTTGAAGCACGGAAATCCTGTTGTTCCGCACGATTCGGGAGTTTTGATAATAACTAATCGCCGCCATTATTGATAAAAAAATAATGTTTACCAATAGCAATGCCAGAAATATGCGGTTGCGGAAAGAATAGTTGTTTTTCAAAATTCAAAATTCAAGGTTCAAAGTTCAAGGTTTAAATTCCATAATTTTTCGCAGTCTTTCACAGCAAAAGATTTGCCATTTTTTTATTTTTAATTTCTTTTTTTTCCAAACGCAATGATAATTCCTAATATATTTGATTATTTGTACAATCGAAGACAAAATAAATGTTATTAAAACATTAAATATAAAGAATTATTCAAAAACCTCCGCCTCATCTTTTTGACGAGGCGGAGGTTTTTACAATTTATGATTTAAACCAAATTATTCTTAGTTTTTTTCTTCTTCGGAAGCGTCGGTTTCGGGTTCGGATTCTTCTGCTTTCGTTTCTTCTGTTTCGGTTTCTGCTGCTGCTTCAACGGTTTCTTCGGATTTAGCCTCAACCGTTTCTTCTGCTTCGCCCTGAATTTCCTCCGCTTTTGCTTCCACTTCAGCCTGAACTTCGTTCTCAACCGTTTCGGTTTCTTCAGCCTGAACTTCAACTTTAGCCTCGTTCTCAACTTCTGCCGGTTCTTCTGCTTTTGTTTCGATTTCCGCGATTTCTTCGGTTTCAACTTCAGGTTGGGTTTCTTCGGTTTTCACCGGAGCGAAAACGGCAACCGCTTCTTTTTTCGTAGATTTTCGACTTCTTCTCGTGGCTTTTTTCTCTTCGGCGTTCGGATTGTAGAGTTCGTTGAAATCCACCAATTCGATTAAAGCCGTATCTGCAGCGTCTCCCAAACGGAATCCCGTTTTGATGATTCTGGTGTAGCCGCCGTTTCTTTCGGCGATTTTTGGGGCTACGGTTCTGAACAATTCGGAAACCGCATGTTTATTTTGAAGGTAGGAAAAAACCGTTCTTCTGTTGTGTGTATTGTCTTCTTTTGATTTCGTCAATAGAGGTTCTACATACACTCTCAACGCTTTTGCTTTGGCAACCGTGGTGTTGATTCTTTTATGTTCGATAAGAGAACAAGCCATATTGGAAAGCATTGCGTTTCGGTGCGAAGCCGTTCTTCCTAAATGATTAAATTTTTTACCGTGTCTCATTTTTAATTATTAATGTTAAAAATTATTAATTCTATTAATCCTCGTCAAGTCTATATTTTGCAACATCAAAACCGAAGTTTAGATTTTTGTTGTGTACCAATTCTTCCAATTCGGTCAAGGATTTTTTACCGAAGTTTCGGAATTTCATCAAATCGGCTTTGCTGTAAGCGATTAATTCTCCGAGTGTTTCCACTTCGGCGGCTTTCAAGCAGTTCAAGGCTCGCACGGAAAGATCCAAATCCACGAGTTTTGCTTTCAGCAGTTGTCTGGTGTGCATGGTTTCCTCGTCGTATCGGATGCTTGCTTTCACGGCTTCGGTTTCCAAAGTGATTCTTTCGTCTGAAAACAGGATGAAATGATAAATCAAAATTTTGGAAGCCTCTGTGAGAGCACTTTGCGGACTGATGGATCCGTCGGTTTCGATGTCCAATATCAGTTTTTCGTAGTCTGTTTTTTGCTCCACACGATAGTTTTCAACATCGTATCGCACTTTTTTTATCGGTGTAAAAATGGAGTCGATAGCGATGGTTCCGATGGGTGCATCATCAGATTTGTTCTGTTCGCTCGGAACGTAGCCTCTTCCTTTTTCGATGTGAAAAGTGATGGTGAAGGTTACGTTTTTGTTCAGATTGCAGATCACCAAATCGGGGTTCAGCACGTCGAATCCGTTCATTGATTTTTCTAAATCTCCGGCGGTAACGGTGGTTTGTTTGGAAATTTTTGCGGTAACCTGTTCGCCGGGCTGATTTTCAGATCGGGCTTTCAGTCTTAACTGTTTAAGGTTTAAGATAATTTCCGTAACATCTTCAATCACTCCGGGAATTGTAGAAAATTCGTGTTCTACGCCTTCGATTTTGATGGATGTAATTGCATATCCTTCGAGTGAGGAGAGCAAAACTCTTCTCAAAGCATTACCGATGGTAAGCCCAAATCCCGGTTCTAACGGGCGAAATTCAAATTGACCTTTATAATCATCTGATTTTAAAAGGATTACTCTATCGGGTTTTATAAATTGTAAAATTGCCATATTCTTGGTTGAGCGAAAATTAGTTTAAAATTATTTAGAATAAAGTTCGACGATGAGCTGTTCTTTGATGTCTTCCGGAATTTGGATTCTTTCCGGAATGGCGATGAAAGTTCCTTCTTTCTTCTCGTCATTGAACTGCAGCCATTCGTATTTTGATTTTGAGGCTAACGCGTCAGCCACAATTTCCAAAGATTTGGATTTTTCTCTTACCGCAATCACGTCTCCCGCTTTAAGCATATAAGACGGAATGTTCACGATTTCGCCGTTCACGGTGATGTGTCTGTGCGAAACGAGTTGTCTTGCGGCGGATCTTGTTTTTGCAAAACCCAATCTGTACACCACGTTGTCCAATCTGGATTCGCAAAGTTGCAGGAGCACTTCCCCTGTTACGCCTTTGCTTCGGTGTGCTTTGTCGAAAAGGTTTGCAAATTGTCTTTCCAGAATACCGTAGGTATATTTTGCTTTTTGTTTTTCAGCAAGTTGCGTAGCGTATTCGGATTTTTTTGCGCCTCTTCTTTTGTTGGGTCCGTGTTGTCCAGGCGGTTGGTTTTTTCTTTTCTCGAAGTTTTTATCTTCGCCGAAGATTGCAGCGCCAAACTTTCTGGCAATCTTGGTTTTGGGTCCTGTATATCGAGCCATAAATTGATTTTTAAAATTTGAAATTTGAGATTTGAAGTTTTTTGTTTAAAGTTTAAAGTTTTTTGTTTAAGGTTTAAAGTTTGATGTTTAACGTTTGAACTTTGAGTTAATTGTCACCCTGAGCGAAGTCGAAGGGTTGAACTTTGAACCTTGAACTTTGAACAAAATTATACTCTTCTTCTTTTTGGCGGTCTGCAACCGTTGTGCGGAATCGGGGTTACGTCCACGATTTCGCTCACTTCAATTCCTGCGTTGTGAATGGTTCTGATGGCAGATTCTCGACCTGCTCCGGGACCTTTCACAAAAACTTTTACTCTTCTGAGCCCTGCTTCGTGCGCTGCTGTTGCACAATTTTCTGCAGCCAATTGCGCGGCAAACGGGGTGTTCTTTTTAGAACCTTTGAAACCCATTTTTCCGGCTGAAGCCCAAGAGATGACCTCTCCGTTTTTATTCGTCAAAGAAATAATAATGTTGTTGAAAGACGCTTGGATGTGTGCTTCGCCGATTGCCTCTACTTTTACTTTTCTTTTCTTTACTGCTTTAGTTTGTTTTGCCATAATTTTTAACGATTATTTACTTGCTTTTTTCTTGTTAGCAATAGTTTTTCTCTTTCCTTTACGAGTTCTGGAGTTGTTTTTCGTTTTTTGGCCTCTTAAAGGTAATCCCAGTCTGTGACGTATTCCTCGTTGGCATCCGATGTCCATCAATCTTTTGATAGACAGTTGCACTTCAGAACGCAATTCTCCTTCTACTTTGATGTTTTCGGAGATGAAGTTTCTGATGGCTGCCAATTCATCGTCATTCCATTCGTTGACTTTCTTGTCTTCGCTGATACCGGCATTTTTAAGGATTTCGGAAGCTGTACTTTTCCCGATTCCGTAAATGTATGTCAAGCCGATAACGCCTCTTTTGTTTTTTGGTAAATCTATACCTGCTATTCTCGCCATAATTTAATATTAGCCTTGTCTTTGTTTAAATCTTGGATTTTTCTTGTTGATTACGAACAATACGCCTTTTCTGCGTACTATTTTGCAATCCGCACTTCGTTTTTTTATTGATGCTCTTACTTTCATTTCTTTTTATTTTTAAGCCCCCTGTCCCTTATAGAGGGAAATATGGCTAATGATTTTGTTTTATTTTTATTTATGCGTTTCCAAACACTACTCGGTTTTTGGGCGAGTTAAAAAACGCTACGATTTCATCTACATTCATTTTTTTTATTTTTTTGTAGATTTTCGCTTGAATGTCATTTTTCATTTTGACACAATCAAATTCTTTCTTTTTAGTATCTGTTTTCATCTGTTTATATTTTATTTTTTTCAGCGGTCAGATGGAACACTCTGTACAATCATTCGTTTGTGTGACAATATTTTGTCATGAGTGTTTCATATTTTTATTAAATCTTTTGGACTTCTGATTTCAACAATAGAGTATCCCATTTTAAGATTTACACCATTATAACCTTTTATTCTATTTAAATTTACAATGTGCTTAAAATTCCAACTCGCTAAAACATCCACTTTATGAATTGTCGCCAACGCAATATGACAACAATCTTCAAAACTTGTTTCTCCAATAACTTTTTCTTCAATATATTTATTGGCAAGCGTTTCGGCTTCGGCTGTCATTTCCACCTCCTCAAAACATAATTTATCATAATTCTGCAACAATGTTTTAACACGTTCAGGAGCGTTATACAACTCTGTTCCCAATACAGACGACACCACAAAAACAACTTCACCTTTTTCAAGCCGTCGGAAAAGCAGTTTGGTATCATTTTCAAATTCTTTGTCGAAAAATCCGCCAACTATTGATGTATCTATGTATATCCGTTCCCGCTTCATTTATTTTATACTTTCAGTTTTTTTGTACCGCCCTACGGGCGGATTTTGAAAACTCTTATTCTTTCATCCACAGGCTTGCGCCTATGGTTATTCACATTTCGTCCCTTCGGGACTTTTTTGTGTTTTTAATCTTTTTTAAATTTCTCTTTCTTTTGATTTCGCCCCTTCGGGGCTTCTCTAAAAAATTGTTCATCTTTTTCATAGGGCGTTGCCCTATGCTATTGATGTAAGTCCTACGGACTTTTTTCTTTTTATCCTTTAAACTTTGTCAAAGATTCCAACTTTGACAAAGTGTTTTCCTCTTTCGCTTATTGCTTAAAGCCATTTGCCAATCGCCAACAGCCATCGGCTTTTTAATACCTAAACGTAATCCTTCCTTTTGTCAAATCATACGGCGACATTTCCAACTTCACTTTGTCTCCGGGTAGAAGCCTGATGTAGTGCATTCTCATTTTTCCCGAAATATGCGCAATCAAAACGTGTCCGTTTTCCAATTCTACGCGAAACATCGCATTGGAAAGCGCTTCCACGATTACGCCGTCTTGTTCGATATGTTTTTGTTTCGCCATAATTTGCTGTTGGCTTATTGCCTTTTGCCTTTTGCTTTTTATTTAATTGCTTTTCGCTCTTTGCTAATAGCCGATTGCCATTCGCAAGTAGCCGTCTAACTGCTCGTTCTCGACAATTTCGATTGCATCAAGCCGTCGTAATGGTGGTTCAACAAATAGGTATTGATTTGCTGAACGGTGTCTAATATTACGCCGACCATAATTAATAATGATGTTCCGCCAAAAAACAAGGCAAAAGCATCTGTTTGTACTAATGTTCCGTAAACCAACGCGGGCAAAACTGCAAAGATAGACAAAAACATCGCTCCGGGCAAAGTGATTTTCGATAAAATATCATCTAAATAATCGGAGGTTTCTTTTCCGGGACGCACTTTCGGAATTAATCCGCCGTTGCGTTTCAAATCGTCTGCCATTTGATTTACGGGAATCGTAATCGCGGTGTAGAAAAATGAAAAAATGATAATCAGCAATGCGAATAATACGTTGTATTGCCAACTGAAAACATTTTTAAATCCTTCCAAAAACGTGTTCGGTTCGGAATCCAATTTGGTGAGCAATCCGGGTACGAACATCAATGCTTGTGCAAAAATGATCGGCATTACGCCGGAAGCGTTCACTTTCAGTGGAATCCATTGTCTTGCGCCGCCCATCAAATTTCGGTTTGTGCCGCCTCTGGCTTGCGCTCGGCTCACATATTGAATCGGAATTTTCCGCACGGCGACCGATAATACTATCGCCAAAAGAACTACCAGCATCCAGAACAGCACTTCGACCAAAATCATAATTCCGCCAAGTCCGCCTTTTCCGGTTTGTATAGACAATTCCTGTGCGAAAGCCGACGGCAATCTGGAAAGAATCCCAACCATAATTAAAATTGAAATCCCGTTTCCGATACCTTTGTCGGTGATTTTTTCCCCTAACCACATCGCAAAAATCGAGCCTGTGATCAATATTACAATGCTTGGCAACCAAAACATAAATGTATCCGGATGTACGAGATACGATGAATAAAATTGATTGTACGGTAAAAATTGATTTCTAATTAAACCTAAATATGCAGGTGCTTGCACAATACACACGCCGATTGTGAGCCATCTGGTGATTTGGTTTAATGTATTTCGTCCGGAAGTTCCGTCTTTCTGCAATTTTTGGAGATACGGAATCGCCATTCCCATCAGTTGAACGATGATGGATGCGGAAATGTAGGGCATTACTCCGAGTGCCATCACCGATGCGTGGCTGAACGCGCCCCCTGTGAACGATGAAAGCAAACCGAGCAATCCTTGCGCTTGTTTGTTTCCGCCTTGTTCTCTGTAAATATCCAAAAGGTTTTGCGCTTCGGGAAGGTTAATCGCCGGAATGGAAATATGGGAAGCCAATCTGTACACGAGGATTACACCAAGTGTAAAGAGGATTTTATCCCTTAATTCTTTGAGACTCCAAATATTTTTGAGCGTTTGTATAAATTTTTTCATTCTAATATTAAATATTATAGAGTAATTACTGTTCCTCCTGCTTTTGCGATGGCTTCTTCGGCGGATTTTGTGAATTTATCCGCAGAAATTGAAACCGCTGATTTCAGTTCGCCTCTGCCCATAATTTTCACCAAATCGTTTTTGGAAGCCAATCCGTTTTGTATTAAAATTTCTTTCGTGATGTCGCCGAGAGATTTAGCATCAATCAGATTTTGAATGGTATCGAGATTGATTGCTCTAAATTCTTTTCTGTTCACGTTTTTGAAACCGAATTTCGGAAGCCTTCTCTGAAGCGGCATTTGTCCGCCCTCAAAACCGATTTTTTGTGAATATCCGGTTCTTGCTTTTTGACCTTTATGCCCTTTCGTGGACGTTCCTCCTTTTCCGGAACCTTGTCCGCGCCCGATTCTTTTGGAATTGTGCGTAGAGCCTGCCGCAGGTTTTATGTTGTTTAAATTCATAATCGTTATTTTTAGCCCCCTGTGCCTCATTTATTTTTATTTTTTTAAAGGAATCGGCGAATCCTTACGGATTTCCCCCGAAGGGGCGAACATTCCTAATACTAAATGTTCTTGGGGTTTTGTTTTTTATTTTATTTTTTCAAATAATTTTTTAGCCATTATTTTTGCCACGTTTTCCCCCTTCGGGGGACAGGGGGCTTTTCACTTTTCCACTTCCACCAAATGATTCACGGCTGCTACCATTCCCAAAATGGATGGTGTAGATTCGTGTTCTACAATTTGATGAAGTTTTCTCAATCCCAATGCTTCGAGCGTTCTCTTTTGGGTTTTGGTTTTCCCAATCGCGCTTTTTATTTGTTTTACTTTAATTGTTGCCATTGCTTATTATTTATTCAAAGTTCAAGGTTCAAAAATTCAAGGTTCAAAGTTCAAAGTTCAATATTCAAAGTTTAAAGTTTAAGGTTTAAAGTTTAAAAATTACTAAATCCTAATTACTAATTACAAAGTCTATTGTCTATTGTCTATTGTCTCTCGTCTTTAAGTCTAACCATTAAACACTTTATCTAATGAAACGCCTCTCATTCTTGCGATTTCTTCGGGTCTTCGGATGTCCAACAGTGCTTTGAAAGTGGCTTTCACTACGTTGTGTGGATTTGAGGATCCTTTGGATTTCGAAAGAATGTCGTGGATTCCTGCGGATTCCAAAACGGCTCGCACCGCACCTCCGGCAATCAGCCCGGTTCCGTGTGATGCAGGACGAAGGAAAATATCTGCGCCGCCGTATTTTGCGGTAGTTTGATGAGGAATCGTGTGATTCATCACGGGAACTTTCACCAAATTTTTCTTTGCATCTTCGATGGCTTTTGAAATCGCCGATGCTACTTCTTTGGATTTTCCCAAACCAAAACCGATAACGCCTTTTTCATCGCCAACCACTACGATGGCTGAAAATCCGAAAGCCCTGCCTCCTTTGGTTACTTTCGTTACTCTGTTCACGGCTACGAGACGATCCGTCAATTCCAATCCTCCCGGTTTTACTCTTTCTATATTGTCTATTCCTAACATAATTTTTTTGCTTTTGGCTGATGGCTGCTTGCTTTTGGCTTTCTGTCACGCTGAGCCTGTCGAAGCGTTGCCTCTTATATTTTTAATTTTAATGAGAATTTTAATTCATTGGTAAACTGTTACGTTGATACATTGTTACATTAAAATTTCAATCCTCCTTCTCTTGCTCCGTCTGCAAGGGCTTTTATTCTGCCGTGATAAATGAAACCGTTTCTATCGAACACTACATTTTCAATGCCTGCCGTTTTTGCTTTTTCGGCGATGGCTTTGCCTACGGATACGGAAATTTCGGTTTTGGTGCCTTTCGTGCTGATGCCTTTTTCTCTGGACGAAGCCGATGCCAAAGTTTTTCCGCCGTTGTCGTCAATCAGTTGCGCATAGATTTCTTTGTTGCTTTTGTACACAGACAATCTCGGCAATTCGGAAGTTCCGGAGATTTTACCCCGCACTCTTCTTTTTATTCTTATTCTTTTTTCTAATTTATTCAGTGCCATATTCTTACAAGTTTAAATTAAGCAGATTTACCGGCTTTTCGTCTTACATCTTCTCCTACGAATCTCACGCCTTTTCCTTTGTATGGTTCAGGTTTTCTGAACGAGCGGATTTTGGCGACCACCATTCCCAAAAGTTGTTTGTCGTGCGAGGTCAATGTGATGATCGGGTTTTTACCTTTTTCGGTTTCGGTATTGACTTTGATTTCGTTTGGAAGTTCGAGCAAAATTCCGTGCGAAAAACCTAACGAAAGTTCGAGTTTTTGTCCGGAATGAGACGCTCTGTAGCCCACGCCTACCAATTCCAATTGTTTGGTGAAACCTTCCGAAACGCCTGTAATCATATTGTTCACAAGTGCTCTGTACAATCCGTGCAGTGCTTTGTGTTGTTTGGATTCGGATGGTCTTTTCAGGTTCAGTTCGCCGTCTTTTTGTTCCAAAGAAATTCCTTCGGAAAGGTTTTGCGAAAGTTCGCCTTTCGGACCTTTTACGGTGATTGTGTTTTCGTTCCGGGTGATTGTAACACCGGCAGGAATATTTATAATTGCATTACCAATTCTTGACATTTTCTTAATTTTTTGGAATTAATAAACATAGCAGATGACTTCGCCGCCTACTTTTTCTTCTCTTGCTTTTTTGTCGGTCATTACTCCTTTTGAAGTTGAAATAATAGCCACTCCCAGCCCGTTCAATACTCTCGGAAGGGTTTTGCTTCCGGTATATTTCCTCAAACCCGGTTTGGATGCTCTTTGTATAGATTTTATCGCGGGTTTGTTGGTTTGTCTGTCATATTTTAAAGCGATTTTAATAATTCCTTGAACGGCGTTGTCTTCAAACTTATAGTTTAAGATGTAGCCTTGGTCAAAAAGAATTTTTGTAATCTCTTTTTTAATGTTCGATGCAGGAATTTCCACAACTTTGTGTCCTGCACTTTGTGCGTTTCGTACTCTCGTCAGATAATCTGAAATCGGGTCTGTTACCATTTTTCTTATTGTTTTTGGTTAATAATCATCAGTTTTGGTGTTGGCAAATGGCTTTTTGCTTTTTGCCGTAACTCTTGATTCGTAATCAAACTTTAAACCTTAAACTTTAAACTTTGAATATTGAACTTTGAACCTTGAATTTTCTACACCAACTTGATAATCTTGATTTTAAATTTAAAAATTGTTACCAACTTGCTTTTTTCACTCCGGGGATGAGTCCCTGGTTTGCCATTTCTCTGAAAGTTACTCTGGAAATTCCGAAAACTCTCATATATCCTCTTGGTCTTCCGGTGAGTTTGCATCTGTTGTGCAATCTTACCGGCGAAGCATTTTTCGGCAATTTTTGAAGGGCTTCGTAATCGCCTGCTTCTTTTAATGCCTTTCTTTTAGCGGCATATTTCGCTACTAATGCTTCTCTTTTGCGCTCGCGCGCTTTCATTGATTCTTTAGCCATATTTTTTGCTTTTAAGCCCCCTGTCCCCCAAAGGGGCGAACATTCCTAATACTATACGTTCTTGAGGTTTTATTTTTTATTTTATTAAATAATTTTTTTATCTATTATTTTTTTGCCACATTTTTCTTCAGGATTTTTTAACTTTCTTTTATCTGAATCAGTGAATCCTTCGGATTTCCCCCTTTGGGGGATAGGGGGCTTTTTACACTTTCTTAAACGGCAATCCGAAGTGTGCCAATAATGCTTTTGCTTCTTTATCTGTTTTCGCCGAGGTTACGAAAGTGATGTCCATTCCTTGAATTTTTTTCACTTTGTCTATGACGATTTCGGGAAAAATAATCTGTTCGGTGATGCCGAGATTGTAGTTTCCGCGTCCGTCAAAACTTTCCACTTTTATTCCCGAAAAATCTCGGATTCGCGGCAAAGCGGAGGAGGTCAATCGGTCTAAAAATTCGTACATTTTGTTTGCTCTCAGCGTTACTTTTGCACCGATGGGCATTCCTTTTCTTAATTTGAAAGCGGCTTCGTCTTTTTTGGAAACCGTGCCTACGGCTTTTTGTCCGGTGATGAGTGTGAGTTCTTCTACGGCGTAATCCACAATTTTCTTGTCGGCAGTAGCATCTCCCAAACCTTGGGACACCACGATTTTTTCCAACTTCGGAACTTGCATCACAGATTTGTAACCAAATTCTTCCATCATTGCCGGAACTATTTTTTCTTTATACGCTTTTTTGGGTCTTGCTATATATTCCATTTTTGTTTTATTTTTTGCCCCCTGTCCCCCGAAGGGGGAAAATTTCCTAATACATTGCGCCGAATTTTAGCGCGTTTTCCCCCTTCGGGGGACAGGGGGCTTTTGGCTACTCTTTTTAAAGAGTTTCTCCTGTTTTTTTATTAATTCTTATTTTTTTATCGCCTTCCATTCTGTAGCCTGCTTTTGCGGGTTTTTTATTTTTTCCCATCAGTGCTACGTTTGAAATATGGATGGAGGCTTCCCGTTCCACGATTTGCCCTTGAGGATTTTGTGCAGACGGTTTCGTGTGTTTTTTCACGATGTTCAGTCCGGCAATAATCACTCTCGGATCTTTTCCTTCTTTTTTTATCACTTCCACCACTTCGCCGGTTTTGCCTTTCAGGTTTTTATTTCCGGTAGTTACGATGACGTGGTCTCCTTTTTTTATTTTTAATTTAGTCATTTTTTTGCTATTTGCTATTTGCTATTTGCCTTTTGCTATTGGTTTTTTGGCTAATTGCCAATTGCCAACAGCCAGCGGCTAAAGTACTTCCGGTGCCAACGAAATGATTTTCATATATTCTTTATCTCTCAATTCTCGGGCTACGGGACCGAAAACTCTGGTTCCTCTCATTTCTCCGGCGGCGTTCAGCAGAACGCAAGCGTTGTCTTCAAAAGAGATGTAGGAGCCGTCTTTTCTTCTGACCGGTTTTTTGGTTCGCACGACTACGGCTTTTGAAACTTGACCTTTTTTGGCGTTTGCCGATGCTGTGGAATCCTTTACGGTTACTACGATTTTATCGCCCACCGAGGCGTATCTTCTTCTGGTTCCCCCTAAAACTCTGATTACCAAAACTTCTTTTGCTCCGGTGTTATCAGCAACTTTTAATCTTGATTCTGTCTGTAACATTACTTGGCTTTTTCAATGATTCTGATTAGTCTCCATTTTTTATTTTTGCTCAAAGGTCTGGTTTCTTGGATCAGAACCGTGTCTCCTTCGTTGCATTCGTTGTTTTCATCGTGTGCGGTATATTTTTTCGTTTTCAATACGAATTTTCCGTACATTGGATGTTTCATTCTCATAGTTTCGCTTACAACAATGGTTTTTTCCATTTTATTGCTGGAAACTATTCCTATTCTTTCTTTTCTTAAATTTCTTTGCATGTCGAGAATATTTATTGTTGGTTAGCGATTGCGGTTTTCAGTCTGGCGATGGTTCTTCGTAAATCTCGAATTTGTATCGGATTTTCTACGGGGCTGATTTTGTGCGCCAATCTCAATTTTACATAATGAGCCACGCTTTCAGCCAATTTGTTTTGAAGGTCTCCTTCGCTTAGGTTTTTAATATCACTATTTTTCATTGTTTCAAAAAATTATTGCGGTTGAACAAAATCGTTAGCGACTATAAATTTGGCAACTACCGGAAGTTTTTGAGCGGCAAGTCTCAATGCTTCTTTGGCTACATCATACGGAACGCCGCCTACTTCAAACATCATTTTTCCGGGTTTCACTACGGCTACCCAATATTCTACGGCTCCTTTTCCTTTTCCCATCCGCACTTCGGCAGGTTTTTTGGTGATTGGTTTGTCCGGAAAAATATTGATCCACAGTTGTCCCTCTCTTTTCATATATCTGGTTGCGGCAATACGCGCGGCTTCTATTTGTCTCGCCGTAACCCAAGCGCCTTCTGTTGCCTTGATGCCGAAAGTTCCGTGAGCCAGCAAATGTCCGCGATTGGCATTGCCTTTCATCTTCATTTTATGAACTCGGCGAAACTTGGTTCTTTTTGGTTGTAACATTGTTTTTCTTTGTTTTAATTTTGTTTAGGCTTATTGCTTACAGCCTATTTGCCTATTGCTTACAATTATTTTCTATCTCTGTCGCGTCTTCTGCCTCCTTCTCTTCGGTCTTCGCGTCTATCTTCACGTCTGCCTCCTTTTTCGGACGAGGATTTTTTCTGTTGCCCCGTCAATGGAGAAAGTTCTCTTTTTCCGTAAACTTCGCCTTTCATTATCCAAACTTTCACGCCCAATCTTCCGTAGGTGGTGTGCGCTTCAGCCCAATGATAATCAATATCTGCACGGAATGTGGAAAGTGGGATTCTTCCATCTTTGAAGGATTCGCTTCTTGCCATTTCTGCGCCGTTCAAACGCCCGGAAATCATTACTTTTATGCCTTCGGCTCCCATTCTCATCGTGCTTGCGATTGCCATTTTTACGGCTCGTCTGTAGGAGATTCTGCCTTCGATTTGTTTGGCGATGCTGTCTGCCACCAATACGGCGTCGAGTTCCGGTCTTTTGATTTCAAAAACATTGATTTGAATATCTTTGTCCGTAATTTTTTTCAATTCTTCTTTTAGAATATCCACATCTTTTCCGCCTTTTCCGATGATGAGTCCGGGTCTGGCTGTGGTGATCGTAACGGTAACTAATTTCAGGGTTCTTTCAATATAAATTTTTGAAATACCGCCTTTGGATAATCTGGCTTCAAGGTATCTTCTGATTTTGTAGTCTTCCGCGATTCTGTCTCCGTAGTCGTTTCCGCCAAACCAGTTAGAATCCCATCCTCGGATGATGCCTAATCTGTTGCCAATTGGATTTGTCTTCTGTCCCATACCTTGAATTAATTTTCTTTATTTCCTAATATTAATGTTATGTGATTTGATCTTTTTCTGATTCTGTAGCCTCTTCCTTGCGGTGCGGGTCTCAATCTTTTCAGTTGTCTTGCGCTGTCCACATAGATTTCTTTTACGATGAGGTTTGCTTCTTCTACATCTGCACCTTCGTTTTTCACTTGCCAATTGGCGATAGCGGAAAGGAGCAATTTTTCTAATTTATTAGAGGCTTCTTTCTTGGAATATTTCAGAATATAAAGAGCCTTGTCCACGTTTTCTCCTCGGATGATGTCTGCTACCAATCTCATTTTTCTCGGAGACGACGGGCAATTATTCAATGAAGCCTTCACAACATCTGCGTTGGCTTCTTTTCTTGCGAGTGCGCTGTTTTGTTTTCTTGATCCCATAATTATCTGCTTCCTTTGTTTTTATTTCCGGAGTGACCTCTGAAAGATCTCGTCGGTGAAAATTCGCCTAATTTATGTCCCACCATATTTTCTGTGATGTAAACGGGAACGAAAGTTTTTCCGTTGTGCACAGCGATGGTTTGTCCTACGAAGTCCGGAGAAATCATAGATGCTCTGGACCAAGTTTTTATCACGGTTTTTTTGCCGGATTCTATATTTGCCTGAACCTTCTTATCTAAATGATTTGCGATGAAAGGTCCTTTTTTAAGTGATCTTGCCATAATTATTTTCTTTTAGATATGATGTATCGGTTAGACGTTTTGTTTTTCTTTCTGGTTTTGTATCCTTTTGCCGGTTTTCCGTTTCTGCTTCTCGGATGTCCGCCGGATGCGCGTCCTTCGCCGCCACCCATCGGGTGATCCACAGGATTCATCACTACGGCTCTGGTTCTCGGTCTTTTTCCGAGCCATCGGCTTCTTCCGGCTTTTCCGGAAACGGTCAATTGATGGTCTGAATTGGAAACCGAACCAATCATCGCCATACATTCGGTAAGAATCATTCGGGATTCGCCGGAAGGCAATTTGATGATGGCATATTTTCCGTCTTTTGACGTGAGTTGAGCCGATGAACCTGCGCTTCTGGCTAAAATGGCACCTTGTCCGGGTTTCATTTCGATGCAGGAAATCACGGTTCCTAAAGGAATATTTTTCAATTTCATTGCGTTTCCGATGCTCGGATCCACATTTTCTCCCGACACGATTTTCTGATCTACTTTGATGCCGTTCGGAGCGATGATGTATCTTTTTTCTCCGTCTGCATATTCCAGCAAAGCGATGAACGCCGTTCTGTTCGGGTCGTATTCTACAGTTTTTACCGTGGCTTCCATATCGAATTTATTTCGTTTGAAGTCGATAATTCTGTATTTCTTTTTGTGTCCACCGCCGGTGTAGCGCATCGTCATTTTTCCTGTATTGTTGCGCCCACCCGATTTTTTAATACCGACAACCAAAGATTTCTCCGGCTTGTTGGTAGTAATTTCTTCAAAATTGTTCACAATTCTGAATCTCTGTCCCGGGGTGATAGGTTTTAATTTTCTAACAGACATTACTTTTATTATTGTTTAAAGTTTAAGGTTTAAAGTTCGGGGGTTACGAAAAAACGTCTATTGCTTCGCCTTTTTCAAGGGTGATGACGGCTTTTTTCAGTTTGTTGGTTTTCCCGACTTGAAGTCCTTTTTTGGTATATTTCGAGGAAACTTTTGGGGCGTAAATCATAGTGCGAACATCGGCTACTTTTACATTGTAAGTTTCTTCTACTGCCTTTTTAATTTCGATTTTGTTCGCTTTCGTATCTACCAAAAAGGAATAATCGTTTCTTAAATTGGTGAGATAGTTGGCTTTTTCTGAAATTACGGGTTTGATGATTGCTGACATTGATTTACTTTTTTAAATTTTCCGTGAATTTATCTACTGCTCCTTCAAAAAATACGATTTCGCCGGCGTTGATTAAATCATAAGATGAGATTTCATTATAATTTAAAACGGTGGCTTTCGGTAAATTTCTTGAGGATAAATATACATTCTTGTTGGTTTCCGGAAGGATGAACAGGGATTTTTTCCCGCCGAGTTCCAAAGCGTTCAACACTTGGATGAAGTCTTTGGTTTTTGGGGCGTTCAAACTTAAATCTTCCAAAACTTTTATGCTGTTGTCCTTCAATTTTTGAGAAAGCACAGATTTTTTCGCCAATCTTTTCAAGGCTTTGTTCAGTTTGAATCTGTAGTCTCTCGGTTTCGGACCGAAAACTCTGCCTCCGCCTTTGAACACGGGCGATTTGATGTCGCCATAACGCGCCGAACCGGAGCCTTTTTGTTTTTTGAGTTTTTTGGTAGAAGCGGTGATTTCGCTTCTTTCTTTCGCTTTATGAGTGCCTTGTCTTTGTGCGGCAAGGTATTGCTTCACTTCTAAGTAAACCGCGTGCTGATTTGGCTCGATTCCGAATACGGATTTGTCCAAAGTTACTTTTCTTCCGGTTTCTTTTCCTTGTGTATTGAGTACTATTAATTCCATCTTCTGATTATTACATAAGAATTTTTTGCTCCCGGAACAGCCCCTTTTACGATTAAAAGATTTTGTTCTTCATCTACTTTTAACACTTGCAAGTTTTGAACGGTTACTTGCTCGCCGCCCATTCTTCCTGCCATTCTCATTCCTTTGAAAACTCTGGAAGGGTCGGAACCTGCACCGATGGAGCCGGGGGCTCGCAATCTGTTGTGCTGTCCGTGCGTGGCTTGCATTACGCCGCCAAATCCGTGTCTTTTTACCACACCTTGAAAACCTTTTCCTTTGGAAGTTCCTGTGATGTCCACATATTCACCTTCCGAGAAAAGATTTACTTTCACTTCGTCTCCTATTTTTAAATTGTCGAATCCGTGATGAAATTCCACCAATTTAACTTTCGGAGCGGAACCGGCTTTTTTGAAATGACCGGCAAGCGCCTTTCCGACGCTCTTTTCACGCTTGTCATCGAAACCCAACTGATAACCGATGTAGCCATCCGTTTCTATGGTTCTGACCTGTAGAACCGAGCAAGGACCCGCCTGAATCACGGTGCACGGAATATTTTTTCCGTTTTCGTCGAACAGGGAAGTCATCCCGATTTTTTTACCAATAATACCTGACATTGTTTATTTCAGTAATAAAATTTATCTTATTTTTCCTGCATTTATGGGGTTTTCGGCAATTTCTATCTTTGAATTAGGCATACCTTGTCCCCAAAATGAGTGTGCAAATTTAGGGCTTTTTTTTGAACTGACAAATTCTGTGTGAAAAAAAATTATTTTTTTTGCGAGAGGTGCGGGATGCGGGGTGCGAGGTTCGAGTTTCGGGGTGCGTGATGCGTGTTTTTTCGTTATTGCGGGCTTTTCTACTTCTACGTCATTGCGGGCGGAGACCCGCAATCCTGTGTTTTAGGGACTTTTGTGGCTTTTGCGACTTTTGCTTTCCCAAAACTTTGTCAAAGTGTATGTAGGTTTTTCGAGATTGTGATAAAAAAACTCCGCCGGAAAAATTGGGCGGAGATTAAATTCTGTATTTCTATTCTCCTATTCGTTTAGGATTATTTTTTGCTTGGATCGCGGTTTTTGCATTTAGAGAAGTAACCACTTTTTTGCCGGTTTTTGCTTCCAATGCTTTTCTTGCATCGCCTGCAATTTTTCCGCCTTGATAGGCTGCGTTTGCGTTTTCCTGAAATGTTTCGGGATTGGTTGCCTGCGAAATATCTTTGGCGGAAGTTTCGGCAAGCATATTCAAAATCAGTTCGGTATTTGTTCACCCTGTTAGATAATTTCATATCTAATGGAGTGAATATCTAACAGGGTAAATATTGTCCCGCAGATTTTCCTTTTTCAAACTTTTGAGAGTTTTGTATTCTTTGGTCGTGTTTCCCGACCACGCTTTGGTAATAATGTCTGTTAAAGCTGCAAATTGCACACCCTCTTTCAAGCCGCGTTTTTTCCATTCGTCTGTCAATTCTTTACGAATTTCTATACTTTTTAAGCGTTGATTTACCCTGTTAGATAATCTTTCATTCGTTGTTTCAAGTAACGCTTTCCCCAAGATGTTTTTAAATATTTTTCTCTATGGGTAGCATCTTGTTGATTTAAACAGCCTTCAAAATAAACCAAAGTAAGAGGTAATCTATTTCTTGTAGAATTTACTTTACCTTCGTTATGCAATTTTAATCGTTCTCTCAAATTATTTGTATAACCGGTATAAAATAATCCATCCTTTTCTGACCTAAGCACATATACGTAAAAATACATTTTCTATTAATTTTTTATGATGATATCTAACAGGGTTAATCCAATTTTCCGAATAGCCCAATTTCAGATATTGTTCCAAAGCCCGATCAATCGTGATTTCCGGATCTTGCATTTCATCCAAACGCTCGGTTCCCAATTGTGCCAGCCACAATTTAAACGGCTCTGCTTTCGGCGAAGGAATAGATTGTATCAATCTGAGAATCTGTTCGGTATCAGCAACATCGGTATCTCTCATTTTTCCATCTTCGGCTCTCATTTTCAACTGTCCGATTTTTTCGGACAGTTCACTTCCTTCTTTTTTCAGTTTGGTTTTCAGGTCATTCCAATATTTTCTGGGGCGGTCGGTTCCGGTGAGTGCTTCAATCACGTCAATCACGGAAATATACCAAATCTCTTTTTCTTCGTCCCAATGCGTGCGAACTTGTTTCCGATCAAATATTTTTATGCTGTTTTCTTGTTTCATTTTGAGGATGTTCTTTCCGTCAAAGATAATGAAAATCTTTACAGATTTTTTTGCGGGGCTTCGACTTCGCTCAGCCTGACAATGTTGCAAGTTCCGAGTTTCGGAGTTTTCCGGATTAAAAAAGGATGACAGAAAAATTCTAATACGGCAAATTGATTAAGAACAATTCAAATAAAATATTTTCAAGTAATTGATACAGAACGTAAATCAATCCAAAAATCAGCGCAACGCAAACTATGACCCCGATACATCCTCTGCCCATCAATGATCGAACAATACTGCCGATATAAAAAACAGGAAATGCAATAACGACGAGTATTATCATCGCAACCAGCAAACTTAAACCATCGAAAATGCCCAAATTGAAAAATAGAGAATTTTTTACCAAAGCAGGACTTTTTTTGATGTGTCCTTGAACAATGCGACAAGTGTGATCAATAGTGAAACACTGCACCCAATCGGGATTTTCGCTGTATTCGTCGATTACAATTTTCTTGTTCATCGGTAGGTTTCCGATGATGTCGCTGTTTTCGCTTTCGCCGGCGCGAATGTTTAACGATGATATTTTGTGTTGAAGCTGTTCTTGATTTTCGCGAATGTTTGCCAAATACAAATTTTCACCTTGAATTTTTGCCCAATCAAAAGTAATTTTGTTGCCATCTCTTGTTTCTTTGATAAAAATGGTGTCTGCAATGCAGTTGTTTCCGTCTATCATATTTAGGTTTTGCATATAGTTTACGAAAAATCGGGAAACATTTTTACATTCGATTTTTACGACTATGCCTTTTTGTCCATCAATCGTAACATCTTTTTTATCAACGATTTTCATCAGTAAATTCGGCGTTTTGCTCAACACTTCTTCGTTGAAAAAATACAGATTTGCGTGGTCGCCGGGATAAACATATTTTGAGGCGGCATTGATTTCCTTGTCGTTCATCCGTTCGACAAATTTTTTCACCAAACGTCCGTCGTTGCCGCAGGAACAAATGCAAAACAAGCAAAATCCCAAAGCAATTTCTTTTAATAATTTTGTCTTTTTAAAATGATTCACGATTTATTGAGATTGTTTTTTTAGTAAAGGAAAATTCACCTGCTCAAAATGTGTTCTGATTAGGAGTTGTTTTAATTTTTTTTTTTTAAATCTTTATCAATTTCATTATTGCATCTGTTTGTTGGGGTTTTCCTTGCGGATGAAAAGCAGTGATGAAAATACTGTCAAATCCTTCTATTTTCAGACTTTTTATGTGTTTTGTTTGTATATTTTTTTTGTAGGTGTATTGGAAAATTTCTTCGGAAAGTTCCTGTATTTTTCCTAATTCCGATAAAAATGCGTTTTCGTAACCGGAGGTTAGCAAAATAATATAGCGAGGTTTTAACATCTCGATTTCTTTTCTAAAAATATCAACAAAAATTTTGTGATATGTACTGTGAAAGTCTGTACTTTTGGTGTTGGAAAGTTTATACAAATTGGTTCTCGCAAAATACTCGATACTTTTTTCTGATTTCAATCTTTTCGCAAGCGCATGCAATGTTCTCACGTATGCACTTCGAGGATGTCTGATATTTTCAGCAATATTTTCAATATAATCGCCGTGAATACGATTAAAAGCCACATCTATCGGATTGGGATCACCTTTTATATTCTCGGCTTTTCCGACAAACAATACCCCGATTTCGCCTTTGAAATTTTCCCCGACACGAAGGAAAAAAGGACAATAATTATCTTCGATATTTTCTTTTAATTTATTTTCGTAAACGGATTTTAGTTCTTGTAATGTTTCTTTCATTGTTCTATAATTTTTGAGTTAATTTAATTTATAAAGCGTATCAGCGTGTATCAGCGTTTCCGCTATTGTTTCTGAAATTTTCATTCCGGTTTCCAACTCTATCCAGAGCCATTGTCCGTTTGGATTACATTCTAAAAAAACATATTCTTTCATCGGTGTGTAGATAAAATCAAAACAACCGAAATGAAGCCCGAGACGTTTCAAAAACCGTAAACATTTGGTTTTAATTTCTTCCGGCAAATCGTAAATTTCGTGCTTTAATCCATAATCATAGCCTTGTCTCCAATCAATTTTTCCTTTGTCTTCATCTAATATTTGGGAATCTATTTTGCAAGTAAAAAACTTATTTTCAACGACTGTAATTCTTAATTCAAAGCATTTTTCAATATAATTTTGAACATAATTTACGGTTTGGTTGAAAGTTTCTTCCGGCAAATTCACCAATGCTTTTGAAGGAATTTTTTGTGCATAAAACACGTATTCCATTTCCGATTTTTCATTCCAAATGCTATCATTTTCGATTGATTTTAAAATAAGATATTCGTAATTCTCTGCAAACTTCAAAATATCTTCTTTCCTATTGGAAAAACAAGTGTTCGGAGTTAATAATCCCACATCACGCGCTGTTTTCAGTTGAAGCATTTTTGATGCCGCAACTCTATCATTCACAATACTGCCGATGGAATATATATCTTTAATAAAATACCGCAGGAACGAAAGAAATCCGTGGGCTTCTTCCAGATTATGTTTGTTGATTTCGGCAGAATTTTCTACCAACAATTCTTTTGGAATTTCAGGACGTCTATCCCAAACTGCGGTTATATCGCTGCCTTTTAATTCCAAACCGTTGGTTACATTTTTAATGTAGAAATCTGTTTCTTTATCATTGCAATACCAATGAAAGCGATAATCCGTCAATAGCGATTCCGTATTTAAACGAAAAACCGGTATTTGCTTTTCGTTTAAATACTGAATTACAGGATTAGGATGCGAATCTTCCTTGTTTGTAATGATTAAAATCACGGATTATTTGACGGTTTTTGAATCGTCTATTTCATTTTTTGGATCTTGACTTTGAATGAAACCACTACCGTGAGGATTTTTCTTTTTAGTTACAGGTCTTCTCAAAGATTTCGTACCTACTGTTCGCATTTCAAAAACAGTTTGAGAAACCGGATCATAAATAATCGGTTCTTCGTTTTCCATTTCCTGAATTTTTTCAGGTTTTGTGAAATTCATTAATAGCGGCATTGATGTGCTATTTCTTTGGTTTGTTTGTGTGTAAAACATAATATAAAAATTTAAAAATTAGTGTAATCGTTTGATTGTTATACTTTTATTTCTTTCCTAAAATAGTTTTTATAATTGTTCTGCCTATTTTTCGTTCCATTCCGCCGCGAGTTGTGGGAATTCCTATTGCCTGCGCAATTTTTTGTTTTATTCCCGAAATTCCTACGGCTCTTTTCCATGAGAAACCTAATCCTCGTATTCCTAAAAATCCCATTTTGAGTGTGTTTTTTTAATTTTTAATCGTTTAATTCTAAGAAATCATTAATTAGCAATACTATCACTATCAATATCAGAAAAAGAACTCCTATCAAAATCCACATCCAAATGCCCGGTTTGTATGATGCCCAAAGAAAAAAAAGAAGGAGAGCACCAAGTATCCATTCCCAAGTTATAAGATTCATACCCAAAACTTTATTTTTTTGAGTATCATATTCTTGCTCCAAATCATACAATTTCATTGTTGAATCATTATCCATAACCATTCTTGAGTACTGCCCATAATCTTCTTCTTCCTGCTGTCTATTTACGATTTCTTCTAATTGACCAAGGTCTTCCTTTGATTCAAGCCATTCATCAATCATTTGTGTCAGATTTTTCATTTTCTCTGTATTCATTTCTATAAATTTATTTTAAGTTAACATATTCCAGTGATTTATAATTCCGTTTTGTGAATAAATTACAGTCCGATATTTATCTTCTATTCTGGCGTTGCTTCTTGCTCCGCTTATCGGATCGTACACAAATGTTTTATAGACTATATCAGGAGTTTTTCTCTCTATTACATCATGTGGCTCTCCAAAAAAAACAGACACTAAAACATCCGGCATTCCTTTCCATATTTTTTTGCCTTTTTTAAAATTTTCCAATGTTTCCCAACCATATAATTCTTCAATATTGTTATATAATTTTTCCTGTAATTTTGAGAAATTTTGTTTTTTTATTTCAAGATCGGATATGTCTTCTTCTCTGTCGTCATAAACAGTGATTTTGGCATTTGCTTCAATTTCTTTTTTCTTTCTGTTATAACTATTTTTTTTAGTGATTCTACCATATACCAACATAATAATGTATGCAAGTAGAATTACTAAAAAGATTTTCATGTAACCGTGATGCAAAATTTTTTCTTTCTCCTTTTTACTTTGCTTTTGCTCCTTCAAAAATTCCGTTTTCACATAGCCGATATTTCCCGTTTGTGAAGTGATTTTCGACCATTCCGAACCCAACGAATCTACGCTTACTTTATCGTTTGCATTTATCGTTTCTAAAATTCGCGAATTTACATTGCTTTTCTCCCGCAAATTCAAATTTGAAGTTGTTGTGTAGGTGGTTTGCGAAAACCCGCAAACTGAAATCAGATAAAAAATAAATAATAGTTTTTTCATTTTATTAAAATTTAAAAGTTTTTTCATTTCGCCGCTCTTGAGCCGATTTTCTTTCCGGTTTTGCTGTAAATATAGTTCCAACTGCCTTTGTTTACGGTAAAAGTATTTCCCGAAACCGATACTATTTTCCCGACAGATTTTGAAACCGAACCGTATTTTTT
>JAITMJ010000113.1 GCA_031277475.1 Flavobacteriaceae bacterium | reverse complement strand
CTTCTCCTCCTCTTTTTTCTCCTTTTCCGCACCTTCCACTTTCACCACACTGTTTCCGCTGTTCGGTTTTGTTCTCGGAGCGTCTTTATCTACGGTTATCACACCGGATTTTAGTTCTTCTCCTGCGTATTCTACTTCAATGAAATATTCCTGCGTGCTGCCGTCTCCCAATTCATATTTACTGCCTTTTTCCCAAATATCTTTTACAGGTATGCTTGCTCGATAAATATCTTTTTCTATTTTTACAACCTCGCTCCAGACTGCATCATTGGAAAACGTGTCATCCTCCCAAATCGTCAATTTTATGGTTTTGCCAACCATATTTTTGGTTTCTATATTGGCTATAATATTTTTGATTCCTTTAAGGTCGAAAACGGGATTGCCTTTTTCGTCCACAAAAGAGACTTTTACTATTTTTCCTTTCGGGTCGGGTGCTTTGGTTTTGGAACCGGAGGTTAGGTTGGTTTTGTAGGTGTCTTTTTTCGGGGCGGGAGTCGGAGTAGGGTTTCTGTTCGGCAGTTTCGGTAAATCTTCTGCATTCGGACGGTATGCCGGATTTGCGATATTGACATTGTTGCCGGCTTCCAATTTCCCGAGATATTCCGCCGTTACATAGTATTCGTGATTTTTTCCCTCGTTTTTATCTCCTTTGGCAATTTGCATATTGGCAATTATAGATGCCATAGTATATGTTGCCATATTAAATCTTGCTTCCGCAACGCCTTTTTTCACCATTGCCGGAACGGGTAAGGTATTGATGTTTTTATTGATGGAATTATGTCCCGCTCCTTCGGCATCGTCTTCCCAAAGTGTAAAATACAACGTCTGTGCTTCCATATCGGTGCAATAGGCTCTGGCTATCAATGTATCCGTATAGTTCATCGGGTTCGTCGGCGGTTCGCCGTTTATATCCAAAAGTTCTATTCGAACGATTTTTGGAGTGCCTGCAGATTTGGGTTTTAATATCAATTCTCCGGTGTTTTCGCCTTGGGTCGCTATTAGTTTTATACCTTTTCTGGTAAGGCTTTTTTGGGTGAAAGTATAATAAACTACATCTCCGTATTTTGCGCTGCCTGTGGTTTTACGCCATTCTCCATCTTCCAAAACGTGAATATTCCATTCTGTTTCCGGATTTTCAGGAAAATGCGGATCATCGTAAGACAGCATAAAATCCATAAGACTGTATTGGTGTTGTACGCCTATTTCCGGTGTTGCGTTTCCTATAATAGTGAGTTGTTTTAGCATAATTTCAAAGGTTTAAAAATAAAAATTATCCCCGTCTAATTCATCTATAAACTCATCTAAATCCACCAGCGGATTTATCTGATTGTGTATCTGAGCATCGGCATTTTTAAAATTTTGCTTTGCCAACTCGGGTTTCTGCCCGTGCTCCATCACCGTTATTTTTCCGCCCGTTGCGCACATCAATTCGGAAATCTCGGTGAGGCAACTTTTGCCCATGACTTTTACTTTGTCGTAGGTTTTTGTCCATTTTCCGGCAGCGGCAAAAGTGCAAGCCTGTCCGTTTTTTGCAGAACAATTCCCAAACGGTGCAGAAACAGGGTTGAACTGTAAATCATCTTCCGTTACGGCAAGATAATCCGGCTGTCCGTCAGCATCATTCCAATAGTGCTTTTCGTGGCTTGTTACTTTAAAGTTGGGAAATTTAGAGCCTTTGTCACAGAGGGCTTTCCCTTTTTGGATGACAAAGTGTTTTCCATCGTGTGCGTTTGACATTTTTTTGTGTTTTTTTAGTTAAACTTTAAATTCGGTTTATTGATATTTCTATTTTCTCCGGTTTGTCATAAAACAAGGTTTTTATTTGTACTTTGGCGGTTTGGAGAGTTTTATTTTGTTTATCCAAATGATACTCTCCTGTAATGGAAGATTCTAATAAATCTGTATTTTCTTCATTATTGTCGTTGTCATTTTCCGGATTCCACCGTTCAAGGATTTGCTGTGGTGTTCTTTGGTCTATACAATCGGCAGTTTGTTTTATGGTGATTGTATCTTGTTCATTTTCTATTTCCATTATATTTTGATACAATATTCTGTAGCTATGAAAAAGGCTCTGTTTTATTGATTTTCCTTTGGTGTATTCTGCATAAGGTGCAAAAAAGAACTGAAGGCATAAATCTCTCATTATGTATTTTTGAAGACCTTGTTCTATCACTTGACTCATGAAATTTATATACTTTTGAGAATAGGAATCGGCAAACGTATTCTTCACTTTTTGTTTTGTTTTTTCCCAACGAGAGCCTATTTCTTTTAGATTAATAATTTTGTGAGGAATTGCAGGTGTATTGAGTGAAAATTCCATCGGATAAAGAAAATCGGTACTTTGTATGGATAAATCATAGAGTTTTAGTTCCGGATCTTTATCGTTTATTAAGTAATGTTCTTTTTGATATTGTAATATGGGTAAATCTTCCTTTGTGGTGCCAATATATTTGAAATAAACGTGGAAACTCAAAATATTTTCTTCATCAGACTTATTTTCAAAACCAAAAACAATCTTAATCGAATATTGAGTATTGAGTACTAAAAAATTGGGGTAAAGTATTTGGTTTTTTAAGTGTCCTATTTCTATTGCCTTATTATCTTCCTTACGTCTTATTCTTTCTTGTAACAGTTGTTCAATATCTTCTTTGCCCGGTATCAAAATCTCCCGCCCTGAAGTTGCCGATGAACCAATCAAGTTGCTCTTTTGAGGAACATTCTTGTTATGAAAATTACGCAACATCTCCACATCAGGAATGCTATATTTTGAAACAATATCTTCCAATGTTTCGCCTTTTTGTACAATATGGGTTTGTATGTAAATTGACATCTGTTTAATGTTTTTTTACCCCTTTTTCCACGCTATCCACTTCTTTACTTTATAATGGATATTAACATTTTGGACACAATTATTAGCATCTTTACTCAACCTCAATGTAGTGATTTTAATTTTCTTTCCTGCAATATTCCGGCAGAACTCATCAAAAGGAATCAATTTTTCATCATTTACAACAACCGGAATAGTATATCTTTCACAGAGATAATCTTTGAAATCATCTTTTGTTTTTACTTGTGCCGCCACTTGATTCAGTAATAGCTGAAATTGTTCATTGGAAATCTCAGGTGCTTTCTTTTCAACAGCAACGGAATCCTTTTCTACTATTGATTTAGGTGAAACAGGAATGTGTTGCAACATATCTACCAAAGGATCTTTCTGTGCATCTCCCATCGGCAATGAAAACTCAATATGAGGTTTTTCAAATTCGTATGATTTGATGTCAATTTTTTGTTTCGCCTTGATGATTTTGGGAGCGACATATATGGTTTTTACCGCTATGTGCTCCACATCTCCATTAACAATCAGCGTTATTTTTTTATCTCCGACCGTTTTAAATTTATAAATCGGTGATTTTCCCAAAGCATCCGTATTAGCGGTCTCCCCAAAACTCCATTCCCACGATACACCTCCCTCTTTCTCTGCGTTGAATTGAACATTTTCTCCTACAAATGCCACATCCGGAGCCATAATAACCGGAAGATATCCGATTGCTTGACTGATGCTGGTAATGGTTACTGATTTCTCATGAATGCAGCTTCCATTGATTTTTAATTTTACAATATACTCGCCGGGTTTTTTATAGGAATGAAGCGTGCGTTGCCTTCTATCTACCGCCGTGCCATCTCCAAAATCCCATTCCCACGATTTTGCACCTTCGGTATTATCATAAAACTCAACCATTCGATTGACCGAATATTCATCAGCGTGAATGTAATAATTGGCATTTTCACAATCCACATGACGAAAGTATTGGTAAAGTAAAAAAAACAAACTGACAAGAAGAATAACCCCAAAACTTATAAAAATTCTTGGGTCGATATTAGGTAAGAAATTAATATGCTTTTTCTTCATTTATTTTAGGGTTTCTTACAAAAGTATTTACATTTTTAGTTTTATGCAAATTTTAATCTATAATTTTCTATTTTAAATATTTCTTATTTTTTTCTTCTCCATTCCCAAGGGGCAACAGCATTTTTGTCTTGCCAAAGTCCGATTTTTTGCTCTCGAGCGGTTTTTTCCAACTCACCTAACTCTTTATTGTCGGAATAATGATAATACCACCAACCTAAACCACTTTTAATGAGCTCCGCAGACAAATATTTTCCGTCATCGTAATAAATCTCTGTAATTATTCTACCATACTGATCGGTATCTGTTTGAACATACTCAATAATTTTTCCATATATCTCTCCGCTTGTGAATTGTTTGGCATTGTTTCCGAATGGTTGCCCGGATTTCGGACAATCCACTTCGGCAAGTCGCAGTATTTTTTGAACATTACCATCAACAAGAATGACAACAGTATCACCATCTTTTATTCCAACTATTTTCCCCGTCTGACATTGAAATGAGGAGAAAAAAAGTATTGCTAAAACGACCGAATTTTTTTTCATTTAAAAAATATTCTTTCGTAAAAATAGGGTTTATTGATTTAATAAATTTTTGTTGTGGAAAGTGATGACAAAAGTGGTGAGTGCCAGAGACTTTACTAACAATACTCGCTATGTCCTACCGTGACCAGTCGGATGTTGGGATGAAAAATGTTAATCCTTTTTATTAAATGAATCCTTCTTTCTTTTTCTCGTTTTCTATACTTTTTTTATTCGAGATTTTTAGAGTGCTGATTAACAAATTCACATATTCTTTTGCTTTGTTTTTTTCTGTATTTGAATCGAACGTTTTGTCGGAGTTATAGGATTTTTTTTGGTTTTACTTTCCACATTCCTCCAATCAAAAAAAATTTTATAAGCACCATAAAGTATAATACCAAAACCTACAAATAGTGTTATCAAAGGAATAGGTTTAGCGTTCTCAATATAATACGCCTTATAGAGGTAAAATACCGCCATAAACACAAGGAAAGCATATATTATAATTGAAAGAGATTTTACATATTTTGCTCGTTTTTGTGTTTTTATAATCTCTCTTCTAAGTTCATTTTCGATGTTATTTTTCATATTTGTCATTGTTCCGGTATTTTTTTATTTCCACAAATATAATAATAATCATTCTCTAAAAATTGAGATAATTTCTGTTATCTATGTAGGTGTTTCCGTTATCTATGTAGTAATCAAATTTACCTCCTAAACATCGGTCTTTCCGCTTCCTCAACCTCAATTTCTTCCGCTAAAACCTCAAAATGTTCAAAATTATTGACTACGCTTTTAACGGAATCAGGTACGCTTTTAGATCCAAAATCCCTCCCATTCTCGATTTTCCTTTCTGCAACGATGTCAAGCGAATTATTTTTCACCTGTTCCGGATTTGATTTAGTTTTTCGGATTTGGAATTTTCAAAAAGGGAAAATGATTTTTGTTTGAGGGAGTTTAAATTTAAAACTCGTGATTTCCGGGTTTAAGATTTTCGGAATTAAAACCGGATTTTGATTCAGAGTTCCGAAAGAAAAAAAACGAGTTCCGAAGTTTTTTTCCCTTTTTGCAAAAAAGGCAAGATAGTTTTTGTTCTCCAAACCGACGAGGTTTGTGGGAACAAAGACACATCTTGCTATGAAATTTTTCAGAGCTCTGAAAAAATATGCCAAATTTATCTCGCCGCTTTTAAATCATTGATTATCATACATCATTTTTTGTAAAATCGGTTTTCAGACCTCTGAAATCCCGGATTTTTTTTGAATTTTTTTTTCGCAAAAAATTTAAAATTTTCTCTTTAAATTATTTTATAATTTTTTTTATTTAAAATTACTTATAAATAATTTTTATAAAATAAATTAAAATATATATTAAATAAAATATATTATAATAAGCATAAATTTTTTTTCGAGTTTTTTCGGTTTTCCGGCGGCGGATTTTTTCGTATTTTATTGGAAATTAACAAGTTAAATAATTAAGGTGGGTGCTATTTTGCACAGGTAGTTGGTGCTTATTTTGCCTCACTTCGGAGTAAAGGTGGGTGCTATTTTGCCTCACTTCGAGTAAAAGTAGGTGTTATTTTGCCTCACTTCGGAGTAAAGGTGGGTGCTATTTTGCCTCACTTCGGATAAAAGTAGGTGCTTATTTTGCCTCACTTCGAGTA
>JAITMJ010000092.1 GCA_031277475.1 Flavobacteriaceae bacterium | reverse complement strand
GTAGAAAAAATATCTTACTTTGTTGCTAATGAATACCAGATTTCTAAATTAAAGGTTTATGCGTACTTTAAAACACCAAGTGAGATGGTGAGTGTGGAAGTAAATATAGAGCAACAAGAGGTTCTAATCGTTGTTGGGACAGAGCAACATTCAAATAATGCTGCAAATAAATTAATGTTTGCAGGCGAAGCAGTTAGAACAATTAGAACGAAATACCCAAACCATCCATTTATTAAGGTCGCACTATTTACTGATGGATATACTGAAAAACAATTATCAACAATATCTGATAGCATCACATCACATAACAAAAAATCAATAGTAATAAGAGTGAATACGATTTCTGATGTGATTAATATCATTAATTCAGGCAATAAAGATAGTTCTAATGCGGATAAAAAATCAAGAAGAATAGAAAAAATATATGCTTATTCTCATGGTTATGTAAGAGAAAAGACAAATGAAGGCGTTATTGCTTTCGGATATGAAGGAGCTAATGCAAGTAATCAAGAATTAGATATAAAAACCTTTTCCAAAATAGATCCGAATGTTTTTTTGTCGGATAATCAATCTACTTTCTATTCGTATGCTTGCAGAACAGGGATTGGAACACATTCTGAAGATGCAATTGATCCCATTAAGGATAAAAGTCTGGCTCAAAAAATGGCTAATCAAGGACGCATTATTGTTTATGCCTATATGAGACGTTCGCTATATGAAGATGCTTGGGGAACACAAACGCACAGAGATACCTACGCATCAGATAATGATGCTGGTGATTCTGGATGGGAAGATTTTAAAACAGATATGAAGGATGTTTTTAAATCCGATCCAAAAGACATGGAATCTTATAATAAATATAGAAAAAAAGAAGTAAAAATTGATGGTGCGATTTGGAATCCGGATGGTGCATATATGGATGTGAAAGCAGGAAAATGGCCAATTGGAGTTCCCGCCACTTATGACAAATATTTGCCTAAATGATATATAGAATAAAAAAGAGCTTCATAATCAGTTTGGTATCGGTAATTATAGGTGCAATCCAAATGGCTTTCTTTTTACCTAATGGAATCTCATGTTTAGATGGGACAAGTTCTTTACTTGATGGAATTTTGCTCTTTATGCCTATCCAATTTATATTGGTATTTATTTTAAGTTTAATAAATAAGAAAAATATCAATTATTTAATTTTGGTACTAATTTTTATTTTTTGGGTATTTATCAATAAAATTGAATTTACTAATAGACATGCGTGCTGGTCTACATTTTCAGATATTGAAATTATTAAAATTGTATTATTAAAATCTTTATACACTTGTTCAATTTGTATATGTGTGTTGGTTGCGTTCCAAATATCTTGTTTCCCTTCAACCATCAGTAATGCAAAAGAAAAATAAAAAATAAAACCACTTGCCAATTCAAAAACAATTCCTAACTTCGTTTTAGGAATTCCCCCCGAACACTTAGAAATTAAATCCTAACACATCGAAACTAAATCCTGACACATGAAAACGTTATATTATGTATTAATATTTATTGCTGTTATAATATCACTTTTTATACTTTATTTGTTGTTTGATAGTTTGCCGGAGTATATTAAAAATGAAAAACAGAATACCACAGGAGACGAAGTGGGATTAACAAGTATGATTGTTACATTTTTAATACCGATATTATTTTTTGTGGATATTGTTTTATGGATACTAATATTTAAAGTAAAAAAGTGGTGGTGTTCCACTTGTGTTGATTTCTTTTATTCATCGGCGTTATAAAAGGTTTTTATTTTGTGTCGGAAATTATATCAAGATTGGGTTGATGATGGAATTGATAATCCTAAATTTAGTGATAAGATGAGTGGGTTGGGCATTACAATAAATGATGTATGGGCATATCAAGTATATATTACAAAATACAAGACTAATGGGAATAATTTTGAAATGAATTTAAAGTATATTTATTATGACCATTTTGGATTGGATTATCCGGATATACAAAAATTCAATAAAGATATCTTTTACAGTTGGTTTGTTTTGCAGCATTTTAGGGGGTTCAGACCATTCATAACAAAAATAGATATTGTTGGTGAGTTTAAAGGAGATTTTTAAAATTATGAGTGTAAATAATACAAAAATAAAGCGTATATTTTTTACTCTTATAATACTCATAAGTTCATTTATCATATATATTAATTTTAAAATGGAAAATATCAATATACAGCCAATAGATGCAGATTTTAACAAAAGATTAGAATTTGGAATTCAGTATTATGAAATATCTAATTATAAAAAATATTCTCCCCAAGAATTATCCGCTTTTATTCAAGATTATGTATCAAGAAATGAAAAAGAAATTAAAAATTCACAAATGCTTCTATTCTATAAGAAATCATTAATAGCGAATTATAATAGAAATATGAGAGAATCTGCCAGGGATAATGAGTTTGGAGGAATTGAAGGATATACAAAAAATTTAGTCGCTAAAGTTTGGTATAATTACATTGATGATAAAATGGAGCAACACATTATTATATACAATAATGGACGTATAACATTAAAGAGGTCATATCCCAAAGTTAGCAACACCCAATTTTAAATTTATAAATTATTGAAAATCAGAAAAAAACCAAATGACGCAGGGGCTTATTTAGCACCAACGATCGGAACTACTCATGGGGGACTTCTCCCTAGTCGCAGTGTTCCAAACATGTTGGTTTCCTTTACTCATCGGTATTACAAAAGAAAAATAATTAAAAAACAAACAAAAAAGTGCAGATTTCGGTCTGCACTTCTTATTTTTAGGCAAAAAAATAAGAGATATGGAAGTCAAAATTTATTCGTGTTCCAAATGTGTTGGTAGAAACGTAGAATTTATAAAATACGGGAAAACATCATCGGGAAAACAAAGATACCAATGTACAAACTGCAAGAAAACCAGCGTTTTAAAATTCACCTACAACGCCTACAAACAAAACACCAATGAAAAAATCATCCAATTCACAAAGGAAGGTCTTGGCATCCGTTCCACTGCAAGAGTTCTTAAAATTTCCGCAACTACTTTGTTATCAAGGATAATCAAAATCGCCAAAGCAATTCCTCGTCCGGTTTTATCTTTTGGGAAGATTTACGAAATGGACGAAATCCGCTTTTTTGTAAAGAAAAAGAAACGCACATTTTGGCTTGCTTATGCCATTGATAAAGAAACTCGGAAAGTTGCAGGTTTTTATATCGGCAGAAGAACCAACAGAACTTTAAAAGCCGTCATAAAAACTTTGCTCAATTCCAAACCTTTGAAAATTTTTACCGATAAATTGAGAAATTATCAATACCTGATTCCCGAAAAATTTCACTCCACAAGACGATTTTCCACCAATCGCATTGAAAGAAAAAACCTAACCATCCGAACTCATTTAAAAAGATTTTCCAGAAAAACAATTTGTTTTAGCAGAAGTCTGGTAATAATCTCCGCAATTCTGAAAATATATTTTTGGTGGTAAATCATTGATATAGAATATAATCCTTTCCTAACCCCACAAAAATCCCCCCATTTTCCCAACTTTTCTGATTTTTTATTTCCGATAAAGAACCGTCCGGAATTGCTTCTAACCGCGGTTTTATCGGTTTTTCTATTGCAAATGTAGGGCGGCATTTTTCACCCGAAAAAATCTTTTTGGGTATCTAAAAAAATTCTCTCCGCAAGCTCCGATAATTTTTTCATACACTCCTAAATCCTGCGGACAAAAAGATTTCAAGCCTTTTCCGAATCTCTAATTTTCCCCGAAAACGGCGATTTTTTGTTTTCATCGGAATCCGTTTTCGCGGGAAAAATCTGCGGCAGGAATGCGGTTTCGTGGAAAAAACACCGCCCTACTGTCATTGGCAAAGAAAAAGCCGAAACCTCAGTTATACGAAGCAATTCGATTACAGACGTTCTTTGAAAATCATCGGAAAAATCAGAAAAGTTAAAGGAAAATACTGAATTTCCGATGAATATAGGAGTTGAAAAAAGCCAAGTGTCCTCGATAGCAAATCAATTCACTCGGAGTTTTTAACTCGTTGAAAATGAATGAATTACGAAATAATTATAACTAACTGAATATTAACATTTTAACCCCAAAATCTTATGAACATCATCGGAAGAATTACCAAAAATGCGGTAATCAACACATTAGCGGACGACAGAAAAGTCGTGAATTTCTCAATAGCCATCAACGACGGCTACAAAACCAAGCAAGGCGAACGCCGAGAACTGACCACCTACTACAACTGCTCGTATTGGATAAGTGCGAATGTCGCAAAAATCCTTACCAAAGGGGCTTTGGTGGAACTCACAGGCAGAGCGAGTTCGAGTGCGTGGATTGGCAAAGACGGCGAAATCCGTTCAGCATTGAATTTCCACACCTCGAACATCAAATTGCACGGTGGCGGAACGAAACTCGAAAACACAGAAAACACTTTGAAATTTTCCGAAAACGAAGTTTCACAGGCAGAAACGGACGATTTACCTTTTTGAATTGAATTATGAAATCTATAATTTTTTAACAATTATATTATGAATACACGATTTAATTTTCAGATGAGACCGAAAAACGACAGGAGAGATTGGCAAGACGTGGAAGTCTATTCTACAATCTATTGCGACAGAAAAACAGCGATACATTTCGCAAGATGTTTTTCCATAAAATATAAAACGGAAATCCGATTAACAGAGGGAAATCGACTTTTATTTCT
Organism: Flavobacteriaceae bacterium; assembly: GCA_031277475.1. GTDB lineage: Bacteria > Bacteroidota > Bacteroidia > Flavobacteriales > Weeksellaceae > JAITMJ01. The sequence goes on along the minus strand of JAITMJ010000092.1, from coordinate 3,621 downwards.
TCCGGTTTGAAACAATTTTTCATTCACAAAAATGAGTTTTTCAAAAATATTTAACCATTGCATTGAATTATTGGAAATACAGCAATGATGACTGATAAAGTACGGAATTTCCGAAAGTTTCAAACTAAAAACCTTGTTGATAAGGCTCTGACAATACGTTTCCAAATTTTCTCCCTCGATTTTTTCCACATCGAACAATGGGCTAAAAAAAACGTCTGTAACTTTTACAGACGTAAACTCCACAAAAGGAGCGGTTTCCTGAATTTTAAAGTTAGAATTCATAATGTTAAAATTTAAAAATTAGTAATTTTTTTATCGCCGAGAACCGGAAAATTGTGAGTAAATAAAACCGTCTATTCATCAAAAACAGTTTTTGGGAGTGCAAAATTAAGATTTTAAAAAATCGTGGGCAAAGAACCTGCAAAATCTCATAGTTTTTAAAGGAAATTTGAGAGAAAAATTTGTATTTTCGTTTTCATTAAAATTCACAAAAAAATGGGTAAATATCAAATCAAAAAAACGAGCAACGACCAATTTCGATGGACTTTAAAAGCATCCAACGGAGAAATTTTAATCACGAGTGAAACTTACACCACCAAACAAAACTGCCAAAACGGTATCGAAAGCAGCAAATCCTGCGTTGCCGACACGAATTTTGAAAGAAAAGTTTCAAAATCCGGCGAGCCGTTTTTCAATCAAATTGCCAATAATTATCAAGTTTTGGGAACGAGCGAAATGTATTCTTCCATCGCCAATAGAGAGGGCGGCGTTGAGAGCGTCAAACGAAACGCTCCCAATGCAACCATCGGTGATTGTTTCGTGATAAAATTGAAACAAAATCACAAATTTTGTCTTGGGTTTTCAACCGCAAGACCGGATTGTGATAATTAATAAACAAACTTTTCCATCGCCGTATCTAATTCAGTATTAATCACTTTTGCGTAGATTTCTGTAACACGAATACTCGAATGATCCATAATTTTTGAGACGTGTTCGATGCGCATTCCGTTGTTCAGAGCGTTTGTTGCGAAAGTGTGTCGAGACATATGGAAAGTCAAGTTTTTTGAAAGCCGGACTTCTTTTGACATCTTGTCAAAATACGTTTTCATATTGCCCGAAATTCTCGCGATTTCTTTTAAAGCGTATTTTTCATTTTTCAAAAATTCCTGCTTATTTTTTATCAAATCAAAAATGAATTTTTCATTATCCGGATCTTCGGGTTTATATTTTTCCAAAATTTCCATTATCAATGGAACCAATTTGAAACTGTGCAAATGTTCTGTTTTTCGGATAATTTTGGCAAGTCGCGATTCCTCAAAATTGATGTGTTTCCATTGCAAAGAAATCACGTCGGCAAGCCTCAAACCGCCTGCATAAATCGAAAAAAGAAACATATCTCGAACCTTGCTTTTCATTGTGTTTTCGGGGATTTTCAGATTTTTCAACGCTTCGATTTCTTCCCGTTGAAGATACTTGATTTTGTAAGATTCCTTAATTTTTTTGATTTTATTAAACGGATAATAATTCGGCGAAATCACGTCTTCCAGAATTGCATCGTTGTAAAACTTCATCAAACTTCGGATGTTCGTAATCACTGTATTGTTTTTATTCTTTCTAACTGAATAACAATGATTTATAAAATCATTTAGTAAAACTGCCGTCAAATCTTCAAAATAAAATTCCCTTTCGCCGACGTAATTTTTGAACTTTTGCAAATGATTTTCGTATTTCATATAAGTCTGAATCGAAATCGAACCTTTGATTTTTTCCAATCTTTCAAAGGCATAATCAAAAAACAACGCCGATTCCTTTCCTTTAATCGCTTGTTTCAAAGATTTCGCCGATACATTTTCCTGTTTCCGAGAAAAATCCGCCACTTTTCCCTCTGCATCGGCAATCATTTGCGACAAATAAGCGTTCAATCTCGCCGAATTTGGATGATTTTTCCTGATTTTCTGCCGAATTTCGTCCCATTCCAAAACTTTGAGTTTTTGTCCGGTCGTGATGAATTTTGCTTTCCGGTCTTTAATAACACGGATGTAGAGCGGGCAATGCCCGGTTTTGTCTTCCTGATTTTTTCGCAGGATCAATTTAATAGATGCCATAATATTTGTATTTAGGTTTTACTACTTTTTTTAAAGTAGTGCAAAGCGATGAAACCTTTTATTTAAAGGCTTTCGCAAAGGAATGTAACCTGATACAAAAGTACAACAAGCGGTCTAACAATCTATTAATTTGCTTGCGTTTGGATTCGTTGTATTATCTTTGTTGAAATTTTCAATGCCCGTGATATAAGCACTTTACAGCAATCCGATGAGGGCTTGGAAAATATGAATAACTTTGTCAAAGATTTTCAACTTTGACAAAGTTGATAGAAACCCTGCCTTTTAGACAGGATGAAAATAATTGTTTTAAGTTTTTGATTTAGTGTTAGTTAAAGAATTTGCTTTTGTGGATTTTTTATTGACATTTTTCATTGCCATTCTTTTTTCAAATCCATATTTACCTTGATAATCTGTATCTTACAATTTGTATTATTTTTTGCAAGTTTTTCCCATTCCAATACATGGTCTTTGTTTAATTTTTTCCCCATAAACACAGCCCAATTTATTGCAAGAAGATAATCATAATCAGAGGTTTCCAAACTTTTTTCATTATTGTCCATTTTATCAAGTTTTGATAAAAGTTCATCTAACGTTAATTGTCCGCTTTCCAACTTTGTATCTTTCGTCAATGTGGGAATTACTCTAAAAAGTCCTGCATTACAGTCTTCCGCATTGATTTTATACAGCAATTGTTTTCCGTTTTTGTCAAAGATAAGAGCTTCCGGATAAGAATTCTCAAAATATTCTGATACCCCCTTATAATCATCTTCTTTTTTGGGTCGAAAATTGAAATCTTTATCCAGTTCAGTTTTGTTAATGTAATCCGTAACCATCTCATTGGTCTGAGGATTATCATTCGGATCCTTTATTCCATATAAAGTACCCATTATTTCGGAACAAGAAATGATGCAGAAATACAGAATTGTAAAAAATACATTTTTTTTCATATTACTTTGATTTTGTTAAAATATTTGGGGCTTGGGTTTCAAACCCCAAATGTAATTAATTATTTTAAAGCAATAAAATAATTTCCGTATTGCGTCTTACCTTTCACTAACGGATAGACTCCGGCAGGAATAACCCCTTTTATTCCGTTGATATCAAATGCTATATCTTTTTCGACATACAGATTGGTATCAACACCCGAAGCAATAGGAGCACCAACTTCTAAAACCAACATATAATCTCCTTTTGCTTTAGACAAAGTAGGATCATTATCCATAAGAATTCCATTTCCTCCGGAACCTTTCCAACTAATAGTAACCTCAAATCCACAAACACCAAATCCGGAGCATCCTTGACTTGGTCTTCCCCATTTAAGACCGAATTTAATTTTGATTTTTGATGTTGGGGAGGTATAAGTAGGATCAACCAATGTAATATCTCCTAATTTTGACTGCCCGAAAGCCATACTTCCGAACATTAACATACATAAACTAAAAATTTTCAATAAATTTTTCATTTCTAAATTGCGTCTTCCCATTGCTTTTGTTAAAAAAATACCCGAATCTGAGAA
>JAITMJ010000063.1 GCA_031277475.1 Flavobacteriaceae bacterium | reverse complement strand
CTTCCGCTGACGGGTGTGAATTGCGTGAAAAAAATCGTAACCGAACTCGCTGTTTTGGAAGTTACACCCAAAGGTTTTAAACTCTTGGAACGCGCGCCCGGCGTTTCGGTGGAAGACATCATAAAAGCAACCGAAGCGGATTTAATTATCGAAGGCGAAATTCTGGAAATGGAGGTGGAATAGAAGACCTCTCCCCAGAAGAAGGAAAACGCGAAAAAACAAAATATTTAAAATTTGAGAGCATTTATGAAAATGGAATTTTGTCCAAAACCCCTCTATTATAACACAAAATCTGAACAGATTGTGAGTAATGATACTATTTTCAATCCTCAAACTAATAAAAAATCAAAGCATTTAAGGTATAGTTCTGATGGAAAAAAAATTGGGAAACGCTATTTGATAAAAATGAAAAGAAATCGGAGTTTAATATGTATGAAAACGGGAAACTAATTATTCACAAAGAATATTTTAATGGGAAAAAGAGCGGAAATTGGTTTTGCCTTAATGATGAAGCATCTAAATGCGAAACGAAATATAAGAACGGTAAGAAAATAAAAGACTGCAAATAATATAAATTTTTCCATCCTCCCCCGCTTCCGCCCCAATCCCGCCGATACTTTCTTTTTTTCTAACCGCAGAAGGATATTACGATTATGAAAATTTTAGGTATATTTACCAATTAAAATATCATTTAGGCAACGCGAGAATAAGATATACTAAAACGAATGATTTGGTATGACGTTCTTAAAACCTGAAGACGGCGGTCCCGTTTATGACCCAATGGCGATTCCGTATAACTACAAATATTGCGAACAAGAATTTTGGTCGTTTATTTCGGGAAATGAAAATCTTTACATTGATATTATTGAATCAGGCAAAAAAACAAAACGAAGAATTCCCAAACAAAAGAATTTTCCAACACATATTGCAATGATAATGGAGAAATCGATTGGAAGAAAATTGTAAAATTTAATTCGGAAAAAAAGATAAAAGAAAAAACAAAAAAACAATGAAACGCGAACTCATTTTATCGAAATTAAGGACATTAAAACCGATACTTCAAGAGAAATATCCTTTGGAGAGCATCGCTTTGTTTGGTTCTTATGCGCGGGATGAAGCAAGCGAAAACAGCGACGTGGATTTGCTCGTGGAACTCAACGGAAGAATGGGAATGAATTTTTTTGAAATGGCAGATGAAATTGAAGATAATTTGGGAATAAGAACCGAAGTTATCACAAAACGAGCTATGAAAGATTTAATAAAGGAAGATTTAATTTATGTCTAAAAAAAGAGATAATTCATTGTTGCTTGAAGATATGTTAGATTGTTGCAACAAAATTTTAGAATACACAAAAGATATTGATTATGATTCTTTTACAGATAATAATATGGTAAAAGAAATTCAATAAATCAGACGAAAAAAAAGAATAAAGACTTTTCCAAAGTCACAAAAAAATAAAATAAAAATGTAAGAAAATGAAAAAGTTAATAATTGCATTATTCGTAATGTGTTGCGGGTTTGTCTTCGGGCAAAAAGTTACCACTCAAGAAATTCGAAAACCTTCCGAAGGAAAATCTTTGGTTTATATTTTAAAAACCGGAGGCGGACTTCTGATTAATTTCAGAATCTATGATAAAGACGTGTTTTTGGGATCACTTTCAAGCGGAAAATACTTAGTTTATGAATGTGAACCGGGAGAACACCTATTTTGGGCAGGTGCAGAAAACAGAGATTATGTTGAGGCAAATCTGAAACCCAATTCTGTTTACGTCATAAATGCAGAAGGACAAATGGGGGCTTTTGTTGCCGGAGTAAACTTGAAACCTCTAAACCCAAATGAGTTTAAGGATAAAAGAACTTTCTATCAGGTTGTGAAAAATGATGCCGAACAACTCTATACTAAATTAAATGACGATAAATCGGAAAATGTTGCGAAAGCAATGGAAAAATATCGGGAACTGAAAAGTAACAAATCAAATAAAATTAGAGTTTTAACTCCTGATATGAATTTTGAAAACGCAGATAAACCTATGAAATAAAAATAATTTTTAGAATTAATATTTTAATTAAGCAAAAAGCAATAGATTGTCCCGATTCACAGGGGAACCATTCGCCAACCGCAAAAAAAGAATAATTATGAGCGCAAAAAAACTTAATCTCACTCTGAAAATCTGGAGACAAAAAAACGACACTTCAAAAGGAAAGTTTGAAACCTACAAAATTGCAGACGTTTCCACAGATTCTTCATTCCTCGAAATGTTAGACATTTTAAACGAAAATCTCATCGACGAAGGTCTGGAACCCGTAGCATTTGACCACGATTGCCGCGAAGGAATTTGCGGAATGTGTTCGCTTCACATCAACGGAAGAGCGCACGGTCCCGACACCGGAATCACCACTTGCCAACTTCACATGCGGCATTTTAAAAACGACGAAACCATCACCATCGAACCTTGGCGAAGCGCAGCATTTCCCGTAATCAAAGATTTGGTGGTGGACAGAAGTGCGTTCGACAGAATTATGGCTGCCGGCGGATTTATTTCCGTCAATACTTCCGGAAATACCACAGACGCCAATTCTATTTTGGTTTCCAAAGAAGATGCCGACAAAGCGATGGATGCAGCCGCTTGCATCGGTTGCGGCGCGTGTGTCGCCACTTGCAAAAACGGTTCCGCAATGCTTTTCGTAGGCGCAAAAGTTTCACAATTTGCATTGCTTCCGCAAGGAAAAATAGAAGCAAAACGCCGAGTTTTGAATATGATAAAAGCGATGGATGAAGAAGGTTTCGGAAATTGCTCGAACACCGGAGCCTGCGAAATAGAATGTCCGAAAGGAATTTCCTTAGAAAACATCGCCAGAATGAATCGGGAATTTTTAACCGCCGCTTTGGATACGAAATAGAAGGCTGGTTAATGGCTACTGTCAGATATTATATTAGTGCTATATCTTTAAACGGTAGAAGTAAAAATACAATCTATTGATAATGAATTGATTGCAATTTTAGTAGGTCTACTAATTTGTTCAGACAGTCAAAATCCATTAATTTGGTTTCACCGTTTTCTATTTTGAATAGGAATTTTGAGATATTTCCAATTCATCAGCTATATTTTGTTGGGTAAGCTCGAATTCCCGCCTTCTTTTTCGTAAAAATTCATAACTAATTATCATAATTTTCCGGTTTTTAAAACCACAGACTATAATTTATAGCCGCTGGGTTTTGCTCATTTAATTAAAATCCTTATGACTTATTAAAATTATATTTTTTTTTGATATGAAAAAAATCATCATTTTTGTCGTTTAAAAAATCTCAAACTTTCAAATCAAAAAAAATGTTAAAAATAAAAAACCTACACGCCGCAATCGAAGACGGCACAGAAATTTTAAAAGGCATAAATCTTGAAATCCGCGCCGGCGAAGTCCACGCGATTATGGGACCGAACGGTGCCGGAAAATCCACGCTTTCCTCTGTGATTGCAGGAAAAGAAGATTATGAAATCACCAAAGGCGACATCATTTTTGAAGGAAAAAACATCAACGAAGATGCTCCCGAAGAACGCGCCCACAAAGGAATTTTCCTCTCTTTTCAATATCCGGTGGAAATTCCGGGAGTTTCGGTTACCAATTTCATTCGTGCGGCAATCAACGAAAATCGGAAAGCAAACCGCTTGGAAGAAATGCCGGCAAAAGAAATGCTCGCTTTGATTCGTGAAAATTCCGAAAAATTGAACATTAAAAAAGATTTTCTTTCGCGCTCGCTGAACGAAGGATTTTCCGGCGGCGAAAAAAAACGCAACGAGATTTTCCAAATGATGATGCTCAACCCGAAACTCGCCATTTTAGACGAAACCGATTCCGGATTGGATATTGACGCTCTGAAAATCGTGGCAGACGGCGTGAATCAATTTAAAAATTCCGAGAATGCGGTTTTGCTCATCACGCATTATCAAAGGCTTTTAAACTACATCGAGCCGGATTTTGTTCACGTTTTGGCAGACGGAAAAATCGTGAAAACCGGCGACAAAAACCTCGCTTTAGAATTGGAAGAAAAAGGGTATGAGTGGATTTAGTGAAGAGACAAGTAAAACATTGAAAAATGAATTCAAGAACAATAGCAAAAAAAACGGGATGGTCATTAGTGACAATGGCAGCGATTGGCGGATTTTCGTTAGGATATGCGTACGAAAACGTATTTAGCTCACTTCAAACAAACGCAGCCGGATATTTTCCGCTGTTCCTCATTGCTTTATTCGGAATTTTATTAACTGTAATTCTTGATTTTATCGTATCTTTTACACTTTACGAATTTTTCAAAAATGATAACAAAATAATATCATTGATTGCAGCAATATTAAGAGTGATATATACTCTGATACTCGTAGTTGCGGCATTTTTTCTAACATGCAATTTGACGATTTGGGATACAAATCGGAGAGTTGTAATTGAAAATTTTGAGAGATTTATGTTTATATGGACAATCGGATTAATCGTTTTTGGTTTTCACCTCATATTGATTGGTTTTTTAATGAAAATTCATAAAAAAATCCCGAAAATACTATGGATTTTAACTATCATTGCAGGATTTTCCTATATTATTATTCATTTTTTGCAAGTTGCCATTCCTTCATTAGAACAATTTACAAAATATCTTCAAATGGTATTAATGCTTCCGATGACGGCAGGAGAATTAGGACTTGCAATATGGTTGATTATTAAAGGAGGAAAAATACAATTTAAAAGGGTATGAGTGAATTTAATTAATGTGGAGGTTTACCGATTTTTTTAATATAATTTTACATTTCACCAAACCGAAATCAACCATTTTTTTTCATTCTAATCAAAAAAAAAGCATATAATTTTCGATTTCAATCAAAAATTATGTAGTTTTGCGTAAAGAATAAAAATGATACAACGTGACGTTTTAAAACTGCTCGAAAACGATTTGGGCAAACGAAAAGCACTGATATTACTCGGTGCAAGACAAGTCGGGAAGACCACGCTTTTGCAAACTTTGTCAAAAAATTGGCAAAATGTTCTTTGGCTTATCGGCGATGAATTGGAAACGCAAAAAATGTTTGAAAACCCGACAATCACGCGATTTAAGGCGGAATTTTCAGGAGTTAAATTTCTCATTATTGATGAGGCTCAGCGTTTGCCGAATGTGGGTTTAGGACTGAAACTGATTACCGATCATCTTCCGCATATTCAGTTGTTGGTTACCGGAAGTTCAGCTTTTGAACTTTCAAATCGTCTCAACGAATCGCTGATGGGGCGAACTTTTGAACATCGGCTTTATCCCGTTTCTTTTTCAGAAATGGCTGATTATCATACTTTAAGAGAAGAAAAACGGCTTTTGCCGTATCGTTTGGTTTATGGCTATTATCCCGACGTGGTTACTCACCCCGAAGATGCCAAAAAGATTTTGCAAAACCTCACGCAAAATTTTCTTTACAAAGATATGTTGCTTTTGGAAGGCGTAAAAAAACCGGATAAAATCATAAAACTTTTGCAAGCATTGGCGTTTCAAGTAGGCAGTCAGGTTTCATACAATGAATTGGGCAGAACCATAGGAATGAATACCACAACGGTGGAAAAATATATTACAATGTTGGAGCAATCGTTCGTATTGTTTCGATTGAGCAGTTTTTCCCGAAATTTGCGTACCGAACTTTCCAAATCGCGAAAAATCTATTTTTACGATAATGGTATTCGAAACGCTTTGATTGGTAATTTCAACAGTGTAGAAACACGAGCAGACACCGGTGCTTTGTGGGAAAATTTTTTAATTTCGGAACGGCTGAAATTGCTGAACAGCAACGAACAGTGGACACAACGTTTCTTTTGGCGAACCACCGAACAGCAGGAAATTGATTATGTGGAAGAAGAAAACGGAATCCTGAGTGCTTTTGAGTTTAAATGGAGTGCAACCGCCAAAGCAAAAATCAGTAAAACGTTTACGAACACCTATCCAAATGCCTTTAAATCCGTGATTTCACCGGAAAATTTTGAGACATTTGTTATAAACCTCGAATAAAATTAGAACTTATCAAACAATCTTTAAAGAAAAATAAACAATAAAAAATGAACATAAAAATATCCGTCCGCTTTTTTGACGATCGTGAAGTTCGCGCCGTTTGGGACGAAGAAAATGCCAAATGGTGGTTTAATGTCGTAGATGCTGTTGCTGTGCTAAATGAGCAAGATTATGCAAAAGCCCGAAACTATTGGAAATATTTAAAAACGAAACTCACGAAAGAAAAAAACGAGTTGGTTAGTGCCACTAACCGACTGAAACTTTTGGCGAAAGACGGAAAAAAATACTTAACCGATACTTTGGACAGCGACGGAATCATCTCGTTGGCAAAACATTTTCCGAACAACAGGGCGATGAAATTTTTAGATTGGTTTTTATACAGCGAAAATAGTATTGACGGGCAAAGCAAGAAAAAAGCATACGCTTTGTTCGAGAGCAATTTGATTGATGAAATCCAAATCGGAACAGCAAAAGGTTTGCAGCAAATCCACGCCTATATTTTTGGCGGACTCTACGATTTTGCCGGAAAAATAAGACAAAAAAACATTTCAAAAGGCGGCTTTCAGTTTGCCGTTTCGCATTTTCTCGGCAACACTTTGCAGCAAATCGAACAAATGCCCGAAAATACTTTCGATGAAATTGTAGAGAAATACATCGAAATGAACGTCGCACATCCGTTTATGGAAGGCAACGGACGAAGCACAAGAATTTGGCTGGATTTAATTCTGAAAAAACAACTGAAAAAATGTGTGGATTGGAGCCAAATCAGCAAAAACGACTATATGAACGCGATGATAAAAAGCGCAACAAACGGCAACACACTGAAAAATTTGCTGAAAAACGCTCTGACGGACGAAATCCATAGCAGAGAAATGTTTATGAAAGGAATAGATTATTCGTATTATTATGAAGAAGGTGAATGAAAAATAACTTTGTTAAAACCTGAAAACTGTAAATGTTACTCGAACAAATCAAAAAACTCGCCTTTAATTCTAATGACGAATTGACGGCTTTGGTAAAAAACAAAGCCATTAAAAATTGGAGTGAATTAATTGAATTTATAAGAAATTTGCCCTACGGACGAAATCTAAATCGAGAAGATTTTTCGCTTGTAATAACGGAAAATAAAGGAACTTGCAGTTCAAAACACGCATTTTTGAAAAAGATTGCAGACCGAAACAATTTTGACAATGTAAAACTGATTCTGGGAATATACAAAATGAATCATCGAAATACACCCAAAATAGGGAATATTCTTTTAGACAACGGATTGGAATATATTCCGGAGGCGCATTGCTATTTGAAGCTGAACAATAAACGAATAGACATCACAAACAAAAATTCCGACATTGAAAATTTGCTAAAAGATATAATCGAAGAAATAGAAATTGAGCCGGAACAAGTGAACATATTTAAAACGGAATACCATAGAAAACATCTGAAAAAGTGGAAACAACAAGAAAATATCAAATTGAGTTTCAATGAACTTTGGACAATCAGGGAAAAATGTATCGAAAACCTAACATTATAAAACAAAATTTTAGTTAAGTTTAAAACAAAAAAATGAACAAAGAACTCCAATTTTTAATCTACAACACGCCGACTGAAAACATAAAAGTGGACGTGGTCGTAAAAGACGAAACCATTTGGCTGACACAAAAAGCAATGGCAGCATTGTTCGGCGTACAAATTCCGGCGATTAGTAAACATTTGAAAAATATTTTTGAAGAAGGCGAACTATCTGAAAACGCGACTATTTCCAAAATGGAAACAGTCGTAAATCGAGGTTTTAGAGGCGAGGTAAATGAGACAGTTGATTTTTACAATCTCGATATGATTATTTCGGTTGGCTACCGCGTAAATTCCGCTAAAGCAACGCAATTTAGAATTTGGGCTACCAAAACTTTAAAAGAATTTATCACAAAAGGATTTGTACTCGATGATGAACGATTAAAACAAGGAAAAACCGCTTTCGGTAAAGATTATTTTCGTGAACTTTTGGAACGCATTCGCTCTATTCGTGCAAGCGAACGCCGAATTTATCAGCAAATTACCGATATTTTTTCCGAATGTTGCACAGACTACGACCGCAATTCGCCCGTCACAAAAGATTTTTTTGCAATGGTGCAAAACAAATTTCATTTCGCAATTACAGGGCAAACGGCTGCCGAAATTATCTACACAAAAGCCGACCGCAAAAAGCAAAATATGGGTCTCACCGTTTGGAAAAATTCGCCGGACGGAAGAATTTTAAAATCCGATGTGTTAATTGCCAAAAACTATTTACAGGAAAATCAAATTCGCCGTTTGGAGCGCGCCGTAACCGGCTATTTCGATTATATTGAAGATTTGGTCGAAAATGAAAATGCGTTTACAATGCAACAATTTGCCGAAAGTGTAAATGAATTTCTGAATTTCAGAAAGTTTAAAATTTTGCCCGACAAAGGAAAAATTTCAAAAGCCCAAGCCGAACAAAAAGTAAACGCAGAATATGAAGAATTTAACAAAACACAAAAAATAATCTCCGATTTCGACAAAGAAATCCAAAAATTACAAAACGAATAAAATAAATCAATAAATAAAATGGAAAATCAAAATAAAATAAAATTGTTTGAAGACCGAAAAATCAGAACTTTTTGGAATGAAGATCAAGAAGAGTGGTATTTTTCGCTCGTTGATATAATTGGTGCGCTTACCGATAGTATAAATCCAACCGATTATTTAAAAAAATTGCGAAAACGAGACGAAATACTTGGTGATTACATAGGGACAAATTGTCCCCAGATAGCAATGCCTACGGAAACAGGAAAAATGCGAAAAACACTTGCGGCAACGTCCAAACAACTTTTCCGCATCGTGCAATCCATTCCGAGCAAAAAAGCGGAACCGTTCAAACTGTGGCTCGCCGATGTTGCAAAACAACGCCTCGACCAAATACAAGATCCCGAACTTTCTATTGAACAGGCAATGCGCGATTACAGACGTTTGGGCTATTCCGAAGAATGGATAAACACTCGCTTGCAATCTATTCAGTTTCGCAAAGAATTGACCGACGAATGGAAAAAATCAGGCGTTGAAGAAGGATTGGAATACGCTATTCTTACCAATTTGATGACCAAAGAATGGAGTGGAAAAACAGTCGCTGAATACAAAAAATTCAAGAATTTGAAAAAAGAAAATCTGCGCGATAATATGACGAGTGTCGAACTCGCGTTGAATATTTTAGCCGAAGCGTCGGCAACCGAAATCAGCAAAACAAAAAATCCAAAAAGTTTAAATCAAAGTCAGAACATTGCTTTGGAAGGTGCGAAAGTGGCAAAAGATGCCCGCAAAAGTTTGGAACAGAGAACAGGAAAATCAGCGATTAGTCCGCTTAATGCAAAAGAATTGCCCGGCAGAAAAGATGTAAAAAAAATAAAATAGAACCTTTCAATAATTACAAAAAAATATTACATAAATTCGCAACCCGAGATTAATAAAACAAAAACTCTAAAATGCTGTTAGAACAAATAAAAAACCACCAAAACGCTTTGCAAGGCGAAAAATTTTCGGCTTTGGAAAAATTTTTAAATCAAGGTTTTCCTACGAAAAAAAACGAGGAATACAAATACACCAACTTGAAAGAAATCACCGAAAAAGAATACCAATTTTTTGCTTCGCCGGAACATTCTGTCACGAAAAAACACTTGCACGAACTGCAACTCGGTGAAGAAAATTTCGACCGAATCGTGTTTATAAACGGCAAATTTCATCCGGAATTTTCTAAAATTTCTTTTGAAAATCCTGAATTTTTCTCCCTCGATTTTGCTTTAAACAATACAAAAAACAACGAAATTTTTAAACCCTATTTCAACACTGCCGCTTCCGAAAATTCGGCGTTCGCAAACCTGAATTTCGCATTTTGCAATTTCGGTTTCGCTATGAAAATTCCGGAAAATACAGCGATTGAAAAGCCGATTCATATTTTTTATATCTCTGAAAATCAGTGCGAAAATACGTTTTACAACCCGCGAAATCTTTTGATTGTCGGCAAAAATTCAAACGTGGAAATCATTGAAAGTCATCACAATTTCGACGATTGTTTTGTGTTTACCAATTCGGTAACCGAAATCTTTGCGCACGCCAACGCCAAAGCCGATTGGCACAAACTTCAAAACGACTGCGAAACGTCTTATCTCATCGACAATACTTTTGTGAAACAAGCGCGCGACAGCCGAACCACGGTAAATACGTTCAGTTTCGGCGGAAAATTGGTGCGAAACAATCTCGATTTCATTCACGAAGGGCAAAACATCAATTCTTTTATGAACGGAATCACGATTATCGGGCGCGAACAATTGGTGGATCATCACACTGCCGTTCACCACAATCAGCCGAATTGCGAAAGTTACCAAAATTATAAAGGCATTTTCAAAGACCGCTCTCACGGCGTTTTCAACGGGAAAGTTTTTGTGGATAAAATCGCCCAAAAAACCAATGCTTATCAGCAAAACAACAATATTTTATTGAACGAAAATGCGAGCATCGACACCAAACCTCAACTCGAAATTTTTGCAGACGATGTGAAATGTTCGCACGGTTGCACAGTCGGGCAACTGAACAAAGATGCCTTATTTTATCTGCGAGCCAGAGGAATTTCCAAAAACGAAGCGCAAGCATTATTGCTCTACGCTTTCGCCAATGATGCTATGCAAAATATTGATATAGAACCGCTTAAAGAAAAAATTTCAATACTTTTGGCGGAAAAATTGGAGGTGGATTTTGAGTTTGGGGTTTGAAAAAAAATAGCGAAATCAAAAATATTTTAGATTAGTTTTTTATACCGTTTTTTTGTGATTATGCCCAAATTACAAATTTCAAAAAAAATTTGTCAAAAACCATAAAAGCATTATCTTTGCACCGGAGAGATGGCAGAGTGGTCGATTGCGGCGGTCTTGAAAACCGTTGAGGGTAATACCTCCGGGGGTTCGAATCCCTCTCTCTCCGCAAAACCCATTATAATTCACTGATTTTTCAGTGGATTTTTTTATTAAAATTTTAAAATTTCCTTTCTATCACATAATCCAGCATTAAATCTAAAGATTTTTTTGCGGCGGAATCGGGAAATTCTGTGAGAATATTTTTGGCTTTTTGTCGGAAATCTTTCATCACGCCGACCGCATAATCCAAACCGCCGGATTTTTTTACAAATTCCACGAGTTCTTTTACCCGCTTTTTATCGTGGTTGTAGCGTTTTATCGTGTTGAAAAAATATTTTTTGTCGGTTTCGTTTGCAGTTTTCAGCGTGTAAATCAGCGGGAGCGTCATTTTTTGTTCTTTAATATCGATGCCGACGGGTTTTCCGATGACGTTGGAGCTCAAATAATCGAACAAATCGTCTTTAATTTGAAACGCCATTCCCGTAAATGTTCCGAAATCTTGCATTTTTTTGGCTAAATGTTCGTCGGCTCCGGTCGAAAGTACGCCGATTTCGCAACAAGCGGCGACCAAAGTTGCCGTTTTTTGACGGATGATTTCATAATAAATTTCCTCCGTAATGTCCAGTTTTCGGGCTTTTTCCAATTGTAAAAGTTCGCCTTCGCTCATTTCGCGGATGGTTCGGGAAATCACGGAAAGCAAATCAAAATCCCGGTGGTCTGTGGATAAAAGAACGGATTTCGACAAGAGATAATCGCCGACCAAAACAGCGATTTTATTTTTCCATAAAGCGTTGATAGAGAAAAAGTTGCGCCGTTTAAAACTCTCGTCCACCACATCGTCGTGAACCAAAGTTGCGGTGTGAATCAGCTCGATCATCGATGCGCCGCGATACGTTTTTTCATTCACATTTCCGATGAGTTTCGCGCACAGAAAAACGAACATCGGACGCATTTGTTTTCCTTTTGTGGTAACGATAAAGCGCGTGATTTTGTCTAAAAGCGGAACTTTGCTTTGCATAGATTCGTAAAACTTTTGCTCGAAAAGTTTCATTTCATCGTTTATCGGGCGTTTGATTTCTTCAACAATATTTGGCAAAGCGAGTTTTTTTTTAAACGGAGATACAAAGATAATTAATTTGTCGGTTTGAATGTTTGAGATTTGAGGTGTCTCGAAAGCACGCGGATGACACGGATTTTTCAGATTTTTTTATTAAAAAGAAAAAGAGTTTATACTGTTTTTTTCGCAGATTTTTAGGATTTTCGCGGTTTTTTTGTTTTTTATCCGCACGCCACAATTTCCATCGTCTTCGCTATCCGTTTATCTGCCCATTCTACTACGTTTTTTATTACTATTTTTTGCATAGCTTGAATGTAGGTTGCCATAAAATCGAAATCGATACAATCAGCAAGGGGTTTAAACCCCTTGTCAAAACCGGAATCCGGCGTGTGGTCGGGATTTACGGGTAATGAAATATTTAATTCATCTGCATCTGTGGCGTAAAAATTTCTTGAATAATCAAATTGTCCTGCATGTGATGATTTATTAATGCAAGACGTGGTAAATATGGCAGCAAATTTGTCTAATGTTTCCGTATGAACCACAGCCACGTGGTCATCTGCACCATATCTATAATTTCTGTATTTCGCTGAACCGAACATATCAATTGTTGTGGTGTTTTCAGAGAAAATTTGCACCTTATTTCCGATAAAAGCCGAAATGCCCGTATCTTTTTCGCCCGCTGTTACAAATGGTAAATTACCCTCCGTTCTATCCGCACTTTTCAAACGGCGACCACGTGTGGATTTTCCAAACAGATTTTCGAGATTAAACTCCCTCCACTCCACTTTCTCCAACTTTTCCAACGCTGTTTTTTCTTCTTCGGTAAGTTGATAATCTTTTAAATTAGTGCTTAACAAATACGCGTCGAGCGTAGCGAGACGCTCCGCGTCGAGCGTAGCGAAAAATTCTTCGATGTAGGAGAAGGCGATTTTTTCGTTGATGGTGGGAAGGGTGATTTTTGCCGTTAAAAACGCATTATCAACATCTCTAACAAGTCCTTGCAGTAAAATATTTTTTTGCTTGTTCAAAAGAACAGTAAAATATTGCACCGCAGATTTTGACAATTTTATTTTTGGAATAATTTTCCGCACAAATTGCCCTGCATACCAAGGTTTTCTTCGATAGAAAAAGTCCATTTGCAATAATCCTAAACTCCAAGTTTCCGCAGAATTGATGTTTTCTTCATTAACGAAACCTGTCGCTTGCAAAATTCCTTGATTTTGTGAAGTTCTTGTTACATAATCGTATTCATCGCCAACAGTTAGTTTATCTTTATTAAAAGACAAAGTATTTTGTATCTCAAACAATTCTCCAATTTCAAATTCTCGCCAGCCGATGCCGTGTTTTTTTTCGAGTTGTTGTAACTCTTTTTGCATCGACCGGCTATCTACTTTCCCGGCGTGTCCTCCTTTTTTAAGAGTTGATCTACTTCCCACGCCAAATAATCGGCTACGGTTTTTCGGAAATCGTCAAAGGTGGGTTTTGTGTCGATAGGCACGGTTTGGTTCCAATCTGCACCGTTTTTGGGGTCAATAGTTCCTTCGTAATATTCTTGTTCGGTAAAAATATTCAGTTTGTTTTTACCGAAACGCACCAAGTTTACCACTTCCTCGTAGCGTTCTTTGGCTCGGTCGGTGTCTTTTAGATTATTGCTTGATTTTTTGCGGTTGGTTCTTGTGTATCCGTCATTTGAAAAGTCAATGAATTTCACCATATCGTCTGGGTGATGTTTTTCGTTTACTTTAAAAACATAAATGTTGGTTTGTACGCTCGATTTTCCGATAAATAAATCAATCGGCATTTTGATGCTTGCCAGGAGCGTATGTTTTTCCAAAATACGCTTATTGTAGTCTTTTGCTTTTCCCGTTCCTGCCGAATTTTGAATGATAATCGCGGCATAACCCTTATTCATCATATTTAGTGCTTTCTCTACAAAGTTCATTCCGTTTCCTTGTGCAGAATAGGGCGGATTGAGAATAAAAGCATCGGCGGGAAATTTGCTGTCTTTTTCACCAAAACCGTAATTCCCCTCAAAATCTTTTATTGAATCTTTGTTTAAGATGTTAGAACTTCCGTCTCCCATTAAAATCATATTAAGAATAGCCAACATATAGACACTTGAAAGCAATTCTAAACCGAGCAATTGTTCTGCTTTAATTTTAATTTCTTTTTGCGTTAATTGTTCAGACGATTTGATATTGTTTTTCGCATCTATCAACATTTCATTCATTGCCGCTACCAACAAACCGGCAGAACCGGTTGCAAAATCCCACACATATGAATCTTTGTTTACTCTCGCCAATTTTACCAAAAACGTAGCCACATACGAAGGCGTGAGTACTACGTCGTTCAGTTTATCTTGCGTGAAACCGAGCCAGCCATACATTTCATTGAAGAGTTTTCCCGTAAAATCGGTTGTTAATCCAATTTTATAATAGATGCCCAAATCATCAACAATCTTTGTGAAAACACGTTTCAATTGGCTTTCGCCATTTTCAACCTTATTTATATTTTCGGTAGTAAGCGTATTTTGTAACGTTCTAATGATAAGTTCTTTTTTCTCTTTGGGTAGTTCTCTTTCGTCCAAGAACGCTTGTATTTTTCTTACGATTATTTCGCCGTCGGTATCACCCTTTTCGGTAGAGGATTTTAAGTCCGATTTTTCGAGCGGTGAAACTTTTCCCGGAATACCAATAGTTGCAATAATGGAAGCGGCAACCAAATAAACGCGGTCATTTTCGCCCAAACCTTTTTCGTTTTGGTAAATATCATTATTGAGTTTAACCAAACTGTGATCAATCTCTCTTTCCCTTTGTTCTTTTAGTTTATCGAGTTCTTCTTGCGATAAACTTAATGACTTTACTTTTTCAATAAATATGTCAAAATTTTTCGGTGCCAAAAAAGAAAAATCTGAAAACTCTCCAACTTTTTGTCCTGCACCAAGATTACTTTTTGATACATAGAATACACCTATTTCGTGTTGTATTTTTCCGGTTTCGTCTTTGTGTCCGGTCATTCCGATGGCAATAATATCGGTGTAACTTGTATGATGAAGCAACGCATTAGCATAATGCACCGCTCCGTTTACCGCATAAGAATTTATGTTTTTGAAATTTGGGTCATTTTTTACTGTTTTATTTTCAACTTGTCCATCATTATTGAATTTCACAAGTTTATCTTTATAACCCTTGTACTCAATAAGAATAGGAAAATAATTTAAGTTTTTATCTTGCAACAAAAGTTTCGCATCAGGACGGTTGGCACCGGTCCCTCCATTTTTTGAAAAATAATCTGATAGGGCTTGATCTATTTCGTTATTTATAGATTCTTGTTCTAATTTGTAACCTAATTTGTATTTTTTAAGCCAACTGTTCGCTAAATCTGCAATATTTGGTTCTATTGATTGTATCGTTTTTTTTCTTCTCATTATTTTCACTTTTTTATCGTTACTCCATATTTATTATTTTCGATGATTCTTTGTTAAAACTTGGAAACCTGCACCAAATTGAATTGTGCCTGCTGATAGCCGGAGTCTTTGAGAACATCATATAATGTCATTATATTTCTTTGCTATTTTCTTTCAAAAATACAATTTTCTGCGGGTTTTTGCAGATAAAAACGCATTATTATTAAATAAAAAAGGATGAGAAAGCCTTATGTTTTAAAATATGAACGTAAACATTTTCGCCCCGAAATCTACGATTGACTACGTCGAACCTCGGCTTCGCCGGCAAATTTCAAAAAAAACTTTGTTTTTTTTTCATTTGTGTTAGGTGAAGCCAATCCTTCAGATTTGCCTCAATATATTTCTATTGTTTTCAATGGAATCGGTGAAACTCGCTTCTCGATTTCTTTTGTCTTTTGTCTTTTGTCCCGCCCTACGGGCGGTTCTTGTGGAAGTCGTATTCATCCGTAGGCTGCGCTCCACTTGCCTACGGTTATGAACATTCGGCTCTCCGAGCCGCCCCTATTCAAATCTTTTTTCTTTTGTAATGACCACACGAAAGGATTCGTGCGGGAGCAGTGCTTTCGAGACAATCTCATAGATTTCGCGGATTGTTTTCGGCTACAAAAATTTGTTTTGGTTTCCGGTTTTGCCTCATTGCTTTTTCTATTATTTTCAATGGAATCGGCGAAACCTTCGGTTTTGCGTGAGGGATGGTAGTGGAAATCCTTTTTTTTGCGGCAAGGAGGCATGCCTCCTTGTTTAGCGAGGGCAAAAAAAAGATTGCAACGGACAGCCCGACCCGAGCGGCTGCAATGGTTTGGCGAGGGACACGCCCAAATTATTCGGCGGAATATTTATTTGAAATTTGGGATTTTGTATAATCTTGGTTTTGTGGTTCCGATGGGCGAAATGAAGGTTTCGGCGGAGATGTAGATTCCGGTTTCGTTTGCGGCGATTCCCTCGATTTGACCGATGGAAAACGCGCTTCCCAAGCAATATTTTTTGGGCGTTTCTTGGAAAAATATTCCGGGTTGGGTTTCGCTGAAAATGCTCAGAAAGACTTTTGCTTTTTTGGTGTAGCCAATCAGATACAGTTTTTTGTCGAAATAAGCGGCGTCCGTAGCCACAAAACCGAGGTCGAAAGTTTCGGATTTTTCTGCGGCTTGGTTTTCCGAAATCGCCTCGGAATCGGGGTTCACGATGTAATGAGAAACTTTTTTGGAGTGCCATTCTTTGGTGAAAATGTGCAGTTTTCCGTCGAGAAAAATCATGGCTTCGGCATCGAAATCGGTGTTGGTGTTTTTGGAGGAAAAATCGGTTTGTTCGGGATACCGGAAAGGGATGGTTTTTGCGGAATCGGGCTTCAAAGAATCGTTATCAAAAGGGATTTTGTAGATTTTCAAATCTTTTCGGGTTCCGGCGTTGTTTCCGAAATCGCCGATGTAAAAGTTTTCGCCGTCGTTGGCTAAGGCTTCCCAATCTCTGTTCGTGAAATCGGTTTTAAAAGTTTTCAAGATTTTCCCCGAATTTTTATCGATTTCATAAAGTTCGGGAGGATTTTCGCTGTCGTTGAACGTGAACAAACGCTCGCCGAAAAAATCTAATCCCGATGTTTCTCGAATGGAATCCGAGAGTTTTGCTACTTTGAATTTTTTAATTTTAAACGTTTCCGCACGCTGCGAAAAAACGGCGTTTGCGAAAAGAATGAGAAAAATTAGAATTAATTGTTTCATTAGATTTTGAGATACAATGCATTCAAAGATTTAAGAATTATTTCTGTTAAACTTAATAAAATCAAGAAAAAATCACAAATTTTTCAAAATTTCATAAACCAAATGGGTCGGAAAACCCATAATTGTGTAAAAATTTCCTTCGATTTTTTTAATTTTCGCCATCCCGATCCATTCCTGTATTCCGTAGCTTCCGGCTTTGTCAAAAGGCTCGAAATTTCGCAGGTAATATTCTATTTCTTCGTTTGAAATCTTGTCGAAAACCACGTGTGCAACATCGGTTTGCGAAATGGTTTTTTCTTTGGTTTTTATGGTGATTCCGGTGTAAACTTGATGTGTTTTTCCGGAAAGTTTTCGCAGCATTTTTTCGGCGGCTTCTTTATTTTTGGGCTTCCCGAGAATTTCATTTTCCAAGACCACAATCGTATCGGCGGCGATTATAATTTCATCGGCGTTCAGATTTTTATAAGCATTGGCTTTCAAATTGGAGAGGTATTCCGCAACTTTTGAAACATCTGAATTTTCGGGAAAAATTTCATCGCAATCTATGGAAACCGTTTCAAAATCGAAACCCAGATTTTGTAAAAGTTCTTTTCTTCTCGGCGAATGAGATGCAAGCAGGATTTTTTTCGCGATTGGCTTTTGGCAGTTTGCCTCTTGCTTTTTGCGGTTATAAATTTTCAAATCTTTCAATGTTTAAATCTTTTTAATGTTTAAATTAAAAATCACTTGATTTTCCTCACAATTCCTTCATCCGAAATCGTCAAATCGGTTTCGGGAACGTCGGTTTTGGTTAAATTTTGGATTTCCCGAATGGCGGTTCCGGTTTCGTCTAAAATTGGTCCGCCTTCGCCTTCTTGTTTTATCGCCGTGATTTTTGCTTCCAAAAATTTTCCGTTTTTATCGGTAAAAACTTTCACAATCGGGGCAACACCCAATGAACCTTTTAAATTAAATTGTTTGTATGTGGCGAAATTTCCCAAACTGTATGCGATGAAACGGTCTTTGTACAAATCCATCGCCCGCGTCAAGTGCGGTCCGTGTCCGAAAACCACATCGGCACCGGCATCGATTACGACTCTCGCAAATTCGTACGGATTTCCCCGATTTTCGCCCAGAAAAAGTTCATTTTTTCGAGTAATGTGTTGATAATTACTGCCTTCAGCACCGCCGTGAAACGAAACAATCACGATGTCGCAAATGGAATCCAAATGTTGAACAATTTTTTTCGCATTTTCGTAATCGGTAATTTTTATGGTGCCGTTGTTCGGGGCAAATGCGCAAAAACCGAACTTTATGCCGTCTTTTTCAAAAGTTGCAAAAGGATATTCTTCCAAACCGGCGAACGCAATTTCTTTCGATTTTAAAATCTCTACCGTATTTTTTCTCCCGATTTCTCCAAAATCTCCGACGTGATTATTGGCAATGCTCACCACATCAAATCCGGCATCTTTGATGTAATCCGCATAATGTTCCGGACTTTTGAAAGCGTAGCAAACATTGGGATTTTTGCATTTTTTCACGGTTCCGTTTCCCGTCAACAACGTGCCTTCCAAATTTCCGAAAGTTACGGTAGCATCTGCCAAAATATTTTTCACGGGAGCGAGCAAATCTTTCCCGTCGTTCGGCGGCAGATAATCCGCTGACGGATAATTGGTTCCGAGCATGATGTCGCCAACGCCGATGATGGAAACCGTATCTTTTTCGTGTGAAATACTATCGTTAAGAGGTTCGATTTTTTTTGATTTTAAATTGATTTCAAGCGATTTTTCTTGAGAATTTTTATTTAAAAACCAAAGTGCCGAAACAATAATAATGGGCAAAATAATAATGAAGGTTCGTTTTTTCATCGGTTTGTGTTTTTTTAACGTGAATATTTTACAAAGTTAAGTGAAAAAACGAATATGCCGGAAAATTTTTACGATGTGGTTTTGAATACAAAAGGAAATTATGAGTTTGAGTAGGCAAATGGCTTTTGGTGAATGTTTTTTATATTTCCCACAGATTTCACAAATTCTCACAGATTTGTATCGCCCTACGGGCGAAAAAGCGAAAATTTGGAAAGTTTTTACAATTCATCCAAAATTTTCATAATGGAATTTACGGAATTTTCCAGACTGAAAGGCATTTCGTGGTTTTTCAATTCGTATTGATATTGCTCAAAAGATTCTGGTTCGCAGAGTGCTTTTTTCATTCCGGCGTAAATTCCGTCTTCCGAATTTTCCACCAAAAGACCGAGTTTCCCGTTTTGCAAAATTTCACTTGCGCCCGAAACTTCGGTGGAAATAATGTTCTTTTTTAAAACGGCGGCTTCAAACAAAACCGTGGGAAAACCTTCGTATCGCGAACTCAAAACATAGAAATCCGCTTTTTTGAAATACGGATACGGATTGCTTGTGAAACCAAGCATTGTTACGGTTTCATCAACGTTTAATTCAGCCTTTAATTTTTTAATATTTTCAAAATCGTAGCCATCACCGACGATTAAAATTTTGTGCGGAAAACCTTCGTCCAAAAGTTTTTTATGAACCCTCAAAAGTCGGTCGAATCCCTTTTGCGGAAACACGGTTCCTACGGAAATGAAAGTCGGAATATGTTCGTCAAATCGGTAGTTATCAATAGTTTCTTCGGATTTTAAAAGAATTTCTTCGGTGTCCAAAGGATTGTAAATTCGCATGATTTTATTTTTTTCGGCGGTATTTTTGGCGAGGTTTTTAAAATCTTTTTGAATCTGTTCGGAAATCACCAAAATTTTATCAAACCCAAAAAATTTACGGATTTCTTCGTCTGTATAATGATGGAGTTCGGTTTTTCGGAGATCGTTGTGAATCCAAATTATTTTTTTTGAAGATTTGATGGGCGAATTTAAAATTTCATCTCGAAACCCGTGAATTGCGGCAAATTCAATATCGTATTTTTTATTTTTTAATGTTCGTTTGTAAAGCAGTTTTGGGAAAATTTTCAGAATTTTCATATAAATCACTCTCGCTGCTTTTGGTAAAATATCCTGCAATCGGTTTGTGGTAATCATTTCGCCTTTAAACAAATAAAAAACATTAATCCAATTCGGGATTTCGGATAAATATTTTCCGGAATACAAATTGGTTAAAAGATCGATTTCGTATTTATTTTCGGGGAGATTTTTCAGAAAAGTAACCAAAACTTTTTCTGCACCGCCGTGTCGCAGCGAGCCGATTCGTATTAGAATTTTCTTTTTCTGTATCAATGTATTCATGTAAAAATGTATTGATGATGATTAAAAAATTGAAAAATTGGTAAACTGTTACATTAATCAATCACGATGTTATTTTTAAAAATTTTCCTTTTCAAAAGCAGGTCAAACAGTTTTGGAAAAAACAGAATCAACAGTAATTTGACCAAATATTTTTTGTGTCCCGCAAAATTATGAATCACATATTTGTTCACCTCTTCTATCGTGATTTCTTTGTGTGGATCAAATTGAGATTTAATAAAAATTTCGGTTTCATCCTTCATCTTTATATTTTTTTGCGAAAGGGATTTATTTCCGTAAATTTTCCTATACAAACAAAACGGCTTATGAAAATATTTAAATTTAAACCCCAAAACGGCGGCTCTGGAAAAAAAATCTTTATCTTCGGAATAGGATAATTTTTCATTGTATTGAACTTTGGAAAAAATTTCTCGTCGCAGCAAAGTAGAAGACGGCGTGAGTACGCTTCCGATGTATATCAGTTGAAATTTTGAAAATTCATTTTTTTTATATAAAAAACGGGTGTCTCCGAAATATTGTAAATCGCAGTAAACGGCGTCATATTTTCTGTTTTTTTCGAGATAATCTATGGCTTTATTAATGTTCGGAGTTAATAAATCGTCTGCATCCAAACATATCAAAAACTTGCCTTTTGCTTGTTTCATTCCGAGATTTCTGCTTGCGGAAACGCCAGTATTTTCTTTATGGATGACAGAAATAAAATTATCGTGAGATTCATTTAAAAATACGATTAATTTGGAATCCGTAGAGCCGTCGTTCACGATAATGATTTCATAAGAATACCGAATTTTTGCCGCGGAAATGCTGTCTAAACATTCTTTCACAAAAGTTGCCGAAGTGTTGTAAACCGGTATTACGATTGATAAATCTAATTGTTCAGTATTTTTTTCCATTGATTTAATATTTTTTCTTTTCTCCAATTTTTGGATTCTTTGTAGGAAGATTTCATAATTATGTTTAATAATTTTTCATTATGTGTGAGTTTTTCCAATTTATTTTTAAATGTTTCCCAATCATGCATTTGGATTAAAAAACCGTTTTTTTCGTTGATGATATCCGATGGTCCGTAAGTGCAATCATAAGCCACTAAAACGTTTGAGAAAAACATGGCTTGTATCAATATGGTTGGCAATGCTTCAATAGTGGAAGTCAGACAATTAATTTTGGACGATGCAATCAGTTGATAGACTTCATCAATATTTCTACTTCCCCAAAGTTCAATTTTTGAAGATAGATTTTTATTCATTATTTCCTGTTTTATCCGGCTTTCTTCTCTGCCACTGCCGATGATGACCACTTTCCAATCTTCCGGAAAATTGGTTTTGGAAACGATATCTATAAATTCGCAAATGTTTTTTTCGGGATCTAATCTTGCAACCACGGAAATGATATTTTTTTTCCGGTCAGGCGGAATATAGGTTTGATTTTCCGCTTCATCGTCCATCGGATTGTAAATAGTAAGAGAATTTTTATTGACTTTTTTATAGTATTTTTCTCCGGGAATATTGGTACTGACAACCGTTTTTAAATTTTTGTAATATCGTCCTAAAATTTTATGCCAAAACACACCTCCCGAATTATAAGTTGCATGTTCCCAGGCAATCGTTTTTTTGCTCACTTTCTTGTCGAGAGAAATCATCGAAGAAAGTTTATACCAGCAGGAAACAATGGTATCATAGTTGTGATGATTTTTTTTAATCCATTTTTTTAAAACCCGATACGTTCCCAAATCATAAAGATAAGAATAGATACTGTATATTTTAGGAATAAATTTGAATTTTTCATAAATATAAATTGCAAATTTTGAATATTTATTATCAAAAGAATTGATGTAATGTTTTTTTATTTTCGGATTTATAAGGTAAAAATCTTTATGCGGAGGCATCAAAAACAGGATTTCAACATCATATCCCGATTCTGCCAATTCGGATGTTAAGTTGGCAAGCACTTTAGCCACGCCTCCCGGTTTGATGTTTTGATAGTAAATAAATAATATTTTTTTGCTCATCACCGGATTTTTTTTGCTTTTTTAAATTTATACGGAAGATTTTCTTTAATGTATTGGTCTAACTTTTTTTTGTTTTTCTCTAATTCTCGCGGATAAACGGCATTATTTTTCAAGACAATATCGCCGTAATCTTCTATCGTGCAGAGAAATTGCGCGGGATTTCCAACAAAAACCGTATTGTTTGGCATAGATTGAGAAAGCACGGAATTGGCACCCAAAATGGAATTGTCCCCGATTTGAACATCGTGATTGATGACACAATTTAAACCAATCGTGCAATTGTTTCCGATTTTTATTCGCCCGAAAATTCTGGCATCTTCATAACCCGGAAGTTTTCGCAGAAGTGTAGTAGTGCCACCGTGATTTACAAATTTCACGCCGTCTGCAATGTTCACATTATCACCGATTTCGATGAGAAAAGGTTCGGTTCCGAAAGACACTTTTCCGGGCATATTAAAACTTTTTCCGACTTTCATTCCTCGAAATTTGCAGACTTCCAAAATGGCTTTGTTTGTAAAAGTTTGACAAAAAGAATGTATTTTCAAGAAAATTCGGTAGATAAGGATTTTCATAATGGTTTTTTGATTTTAATAAATGATACGAAAATATACGAAAATATTTATATTATTCCTTTTTCATTCTCTTTTCCTTATAAATTTAAAAGAGAAATAGAGAATACTCAGAAGCAATCCCATAAAAGCCGTCATTCCCCACGTTCCGAGATGTGAGAAAGGATCGAGAAATCGGTCGCTGATATCAAATGCCAATCCGAACGGATTTCGTATAATGTCCCAACTGTTCCAACGGAGATATCTCCCTAAATAAACGCCAAAACTGCTTAAAAACAACAGAAAAATTGATATTACGGGAATGTATTTTCGGTTCATAAATTTTGAAAGAACGCGCTCAATATCCCATAAACTGAGGAAACCGAAAAGTATGCCCGTCCACGCAAATGAAAATATTAACACCATATCAAACCAAACGGGCATAGATAATTTCAGTTTTAGGTGAAATAAATCGGTTAAAATATACGGTGCGTTCGGAAAAAACAGCAGCCAAACGCAAATGATTAATCCTACCGCTATTTTGTATTGTTGAATTTTCGGATAGATGATGAGCCAAGTCATCAACAGCCACGGAATAAACGCCAAAAACAGATTCCAATTTAAAAATATAAACGCATTGGTGTCGGAATAGCTGTATCTGAATGCCGTCAATGAAAAACAAACGAGGGACAATCCTCCCATAAACAACGCTTCGTTTAATCTGTTTGCGTTTCTTAGTTTCTTAAACATAGCAAGTTCTGTGATTTTTAGATACAAAAGTAATCAATCCCTGCTGATGAAATTTATCAGTTTACAATAAATATTCCGGCTGAAGTTAAATAATTGGTTTTCTATATTTTATGTTTTTTAATTATGCGATTTGAGCCGTAAATATACGATAATGATACGAAATATTTGTATTGTAACATTATTATTTTAATTTCGCATAACAAAAAAACTCCATCTGCAACAATCCGAAAATCACTTTTCGATTGTGGGCAGCCATGAACTTTGTCAGGCTGAGAAAAGTCGAAGCCTTGAACTTTGATTTTTTTTAAAATTGGAAATAAAAGACATCATAAAAAAAGTAAAGCAGATAGAAATCCGCACGCGAAAAAAAACGGAAACTGCTTTGATGGGGCAATATCACAGTGCTTTCAAAGGGCAAGGAATGACGTTTTCCGAAGTTCGTCCATATCAATTCGGAGACGAAATCCGCAGAATTGATTGGAACAAAACCGCCCGTTTTCGCGAACCTTATGTGAAAATGATGGAAGAAGAACGCGAACTGACGGTAGTGCTCGCGGTAGATATTTCCGCATCTATGGATTACGGAACGAAAACCGCTCTGAAACGCGAATTTGTGGCGGAAATTTGTGCGAGTATCGGTTTTTCGGCGGTCGGAAACAATGATAAAGTCGGGCTGATTTTGTTTGCAGACAAAATTTACAAAGCCATTCCTCCGAAAAAAGGGCGAAAACATATTCTCTCCATCATTTCGCAGATTTTGTCGGCAGAACACATTCCCGTAAAAAGCAGTATTGACGGTGCTTTGGAATATGTGATGAATGTTTTTAAGAAAAAATCTTTCGTGTTTATGTTTTCGGATTTTGAAGACCGCTTCAGCACAAGAATTTTGGGAGCGGCATCCAAAAAACATTCGCTTTTGGCGATGCGAATTTTCGATGAAAAAGATGATGAAATTCCCAATATCGGCTATGCGCTTTTTCAAGATTCGGAAACGGGAAAACAAGTTTGGGCAGACACTTCTTCCGCGAGATGGCGATATGATTTTGCCGAAAATCAAACCCAGAAATTCCGGCAAGTGAAAGAAAATTTTGAAAACTCTTCCGCCGGATTTTTAAACCTGAAAACCGGAGACGATTATTCCAAACAACTGTTTCGGTATTTTAAAAAGTAGAGGCAAATTTTAAGGCTTTTGTTGATATTTTCAAAACCTCGAAACCCACAATACGAATCTCGAATGCTCAATAAAAAAACAGTTTCCAAAAAAAATTGAAAACTGTTTTCACTCAAAAAAAATCGTTGTAAGGTCTATCGAAGTCGATCTACAGATTTCACGAGCCTTTCATCTTTTCGGATAAAACGATTGGCAATCGCCAAAAAAATTATCGCCAAAGCGGGAAAAACCGGCTCAATACCCTTCTCGGGAATTTCAATTCCTCCGGATAAATTTAGCAACCAATACATCAATACACCAATCAACAAAGCGTTTATAACGATGCTGAGTCTGTTCAGCACGATTTGTCTTTTTCTGTTTTTAAAACTGAAAATGCTCAAAATTCCGATAATTCCAACGGCGAAACTTCCGATTCCGATCACGGGAATATTCGTATCAAAAACCTGAACATCATCGGAACTCATATACAAAAATACCGATGCTAAAACGGCAAATGCTATCCAAACGGTTTGTATTCTTTGCAACATTTTAATTAAAAAAACGCTACAAAAATAGGAGAAATTTTGCATTATTCAAAAATATGTGTAAATTTGCAACTCGATACACATAAAAATTGAAGTCGCCTGACTTTACATTTTCTTGCTCAATCGCATTTTTATTTTTTAAAATAAACACATTTTACTACAAACTTATCTATGTTTAACATTGAAACGCTACGGTCAAAGTCCGATTCGGATTTGGCTAAAATATTGAAAGATTTAGGTGCTAAAACTTCAAAAAACAGCACTGAAAACGACAAAATCTTTGCAATTCTCGACTTTCAGGCTTCCAATCCTAAGGTTGCAAAAGATTATTACACCGCTACGGAACAGCCTGTGAATCCGCGGGAAAACAAAACGGCTTCAAACGCCAAAACGCCGTCCGCAAAAAACAACCGAACGAAAAAACCGATTCAGAAACCTGCGGAATTAGCCTTTGAAGAAAAAGAAAAACCGGCGGAAACTTCGGATCTTAAAAAGAAAAGCAGGCGAAATCCAAACCCGCCCAAAAACAAAACCAATTCCGAAAATTCCGCAACGGCAATTGTGGCAGCACCTGAAACGCCTCGCCCGAATGAAGAAACCGAAATTTCCGAAACTGCTGAAAATCAGCATCAAAAAAATAAAAATCGGAATAAATCCAATCAAAAAAACAATAAGCAACACCACCAAAACAACGGCTCTCAAAACGGACAACCGAACGGAAATCACAACCCGAGCGAAACTTCAAAACACAACTCGGCTGATACTGAACAAAATTCGACACCAAAAGAAGAAACCGAACCGAAAAAAGAGTTTAGTTTTGACGGCATCGTAACCATCGAAGGCGTTTTGGAAATTCTGCCGGACAACTACGGATTCCTGCGTTCATCGGACTTTTCATATATTTCATCGCCGGACGATGTTTATGTTTCGTCTCAGCAAATCCGAAATTTCGGCTTGAAAACCGGCGACACCATAAAAGGAATCGTGCGGCTTCCGAAAGACGGCGAGAAATATTTTTCGCTCCAAAAACCGATAGAAGTGAACGGCAGAGATTTGGATTTCATCAAAGATCGCGTGGCTTTTGAATATTTGACGCCGCTTTTCCCACAAGAAAAATTTGATTTGGCAGGAAAAGGTTCCACGCCTTCCACGCGAATTGTGGATTTGTTTGCGCCCATCGGAAAAGGACAGCGTGCGATGATTGTTGCCCAACCGAAAACCGGAAAAACAATGCTTTTGAAAGATATTGCGAATGCCATTTCCGCCAATCATCCCGAAGCGTATATGATGGTTCTTTTGATTGATGAGCGTCCGGAAGAAGTTACCGATATGGAACGCAGTGTGAATGCGGAAGTGATTGCTTCAACGTTCGACGAATCTGCGGAAAAACATGTGAAAGTAGCCAATTTGGTTTTAGCAAAAGCCCAAAGAATGGTGGAATGCGGACACGATGTTGTGATTTTACTGGATTCCATCACAAGATTGGCTCGGGCTTACAACACCGTAACTCCGGCTTCGGGAAAAATACTTTCCGGCGGCGTGGATGCCAATGCGCTTCATCGCCCGAAAAGATTTTTCGGAGCAGCGCGAAAAATTGAAGGCGGCGGTTCATTGACCATTATTGCAACGGCGTTAATAGACACCGGTTCCAAAATGGACGAAGTGATTTTTGAAGAATTTAAAGGCACCGGAAATATGGAACTTCAATTGGACAGAAAAATTGCGAACAAACGCGTTTATCCGGCAATCGATTTGGTGGCATCTTCCACCAGAAGAGACGAACTGCTCCACAACGAAAGAACCCAACAAAGAATGTGGATTTTGCGAAAACACCTTTCGGATATGAACCCCGTGGAAGCGATGGAATTCATAGAAAAAAGTATGAGAGGAACGCAAAGCAACGAGGAATTTTTGATGAGTATGAATAGGTAAAAAGATAAAAATCAAAGAAGAAGGCAAGCGATATTTTCACATTAACGTTTATTTTCCTTGTTTGCTTTTATGACTCTGTTGAGAGACAGTTTCAAATCTTTTATTTCCTTGCTTGATAAAAAAGAAATATGGTATTTTAGAACTTTAGAATTATCTTTTTTACTTGAAATCGTAATGTACAATTTTTTAATAAAAAGCATTTTCATGATTTCATATTTCACCAATTTGTATTTGGGAAACTCATCTTTCACAGGTTTGAAAAACAGCGACAAGTTTTCGTTTTTGAAGTTTAGGGCTTCGCCGTCACTGTCGTATTCAAAAATCTGCTTTTCACGGAAATAAAAAAAGTTCAGCAAAGCAGCAGCGGCTATCACTAATAAGTATTGAATATTTGAAAATCCGAAAATATTAATTCCGGCTTTTCTCAAAAAAAACAGCCCGACACCTCCCAATAAACTTATCAACAACACGGTGCTGATAAAACTGTAAAACGGCTTTTTTCTGCGATTGCTTAGTCTCATTTCTTTAAAAGTTAAAAGTTCAAAAATTCAATGTTCAAAATTCAATGTTCAAAGTTAATTTTCGGATGTTTTTATGGTTTGAAATTCCGTGATCGTAATGATTTGAGTTGTGGCACTTTCACTTTTTTTTGTGTTTGTAAAGGTAATATTTTTTAGATTTTAGAAATTACAATTATCTCATTCTCAATTTTCACATGTTCAAATTCTCACATTTGTTCTTCCACCACAAGATTTTCCAGAATAAAATTTTGGCGATCCGGCGTATTTTTTCCCATATAAAATTCGAGCAATCGGTCAATGGTTTGGTCTTTCCCGACAACCACAGGCTCTAAACGAATATCGCTGCCGATGAAAAACTTAAATTCGTCCGGAGAAATCTCGCCCAAACCTTTAAATCTGGTGATTTCAGGATTTTTTCCGAGGTCGTTCAAAGCGTTTATTCTTTCGGCTTCGGAATAGCAATAGCGCGTTTCTTTTTTATTTCTCACCCGAAACAACGGCGTTTGCAGGATGTAAAGATGCCCGTTTTTAATCACATCAGGAAAAAATTGCAGAAAAAATGTAATCATCAAAAGCCGAATGTGCATTCCGTCCACATCCGCATCAGTAGCGATAATCACTTGGTTGTAGCGCAAATCTTCCAAAGATTCTTCGATGTTCAGCGCGGCTTGAAGCAAATTAAATTCTTCATTTTCGTAAACCACTTTTTTCGTCAGTCCGTAGCAATTCAGCGGTTTTCCTTTCAAAGAAAAAACGGCTTGCGTTTCCACATCTCGGGATTTCGTGATGGAGCCGGAAGCAGAATCGCCTTCGGTGATGAAAATCTGTGTTTCGGCTTTTCTCTCGGCTTTTTGGTCGTTGTAATGTTGCCGGCAATCTCGCAGTTTTTTATTGTGCAGCGACACTTTTTTTGCCCGCTCGCGCGCCAATTTTTGGATGCCCGAAAGTTCCTTTCGTTCCCGTTCGGAAATTAAAATTTTCCTTTGAACGGCTTCGGCAACGTCCGGATTTTTATGCAGAAAATTGTCTAATTTATTCTTAAGAAAATCAATGATAAACGTGCGAACCGACGGTCCGTTTGGTCCCATATCGTTGGAACCGAGTTTGGTTTTGGTCTGAGATTCGAAAACCGGCTCTTCAACATTGATGGAAATGGCGGCAATAATGGATTTTCTGATGTCTGCCGCTTCAAAATTTTTATTAAAAAATTCACGAATGGTTTTCACATAAGCCTCGCGAAAAGCGTTGAGATGGGTTCCGCCTTGCGTTGTGTTTTGTCCGTTCACGAAAGAAAAATAGGTTTCCGTCTGAGATTTATCGGATTGTGTGATGGCAACTTCAATATCTTCGTCTTTCAAATGAATAATCGGATACAGAATATCGCTTTCCAACTCTTCTTCCAGCAAATCTTTCAAGCCGTTTTCGGAAACAAAAGTTTCGCCGTTGAACACAATTTTCAAACCCGGATTCAGGTAGGCATAATTTCGGAGCATCCGCTCGATGTATTCTTTTCTGAATTTAAAATGCAGAAAAATTTCGTGGTCGGGAACGAAGGTGATTTCCGTTCCGTTTTTGTCGGAAGTTTCGGCTTCGGGAAAGTTTTCGGTAATGTTTCCGCGTGAAAATTCGGCGATTTTCATTTTTCCGTCTCGAAACGAGCGCACTTGAAAATAATCCGAAAGTGCGTTCACGGCTTTGGTTCCTACGCCATTTAAACCGACTGATTTTTTGAAGGCTTTGCTGTCGTATTTTCCGCCGGTATTCATTTTGGAAACGGCGTCCACCACTTTTCCCAAGGGAATTCCTCTGCCGAAATCTCGAACGGAAATTTTTCCGTCGTCCAATTTTATTTCGATTTTTTTTCCGGCGTTCATCCGAAATTCGTCAATGGAATTGTCGATAATTTCTTTCAGCAAAATATAAATCCCGTCGTCCGCCGAGGAACCATCTCCCAATTTTCCGATATACATTCCCGGTCGAAGGCGAATATGCTCTTGCCAATCGAGGGTTTTGATGTTTTCTTCCGAATAATTTGCCAATTCGTTCATAATGTTTTGCTTTTGGCTTTTGGCTTTTTGCTTTTGCCGCTTTAATTTTTATTTTTTTAAAGAAGTCGATGAAACTTTATGGATTTTCCCGAAGGGGGAAAAATTCCTAATTTTTTAATTCTTTAATAATTATCACAAATTTTTTAATTGTTTTTCTTCGTTTTTTCCCCCTTCGGGGGACAGGGGGCTTCTAACTCGGCAAATTTATAGAAAGCGGATTTAATTTAAAAATTTTGTGGAAAAGTATTTTGAGTTTGTAGATTTGTGGAAATTAAAAGTTATTTCATTTTTCAAAACTTGTATATCCTCAAATCCTCAAAAGAAAATATTCTTTTTTTATTCAAAAAAAAATATAATTCCGTATTTTGGCGTTAATATTAATTATGCTAAATCATAAAAATCTGAAATCTCGTATCTCGTATTTCGCGTCTATCTTTTTGATTTTGATGTTGTTTTCCTGCACCGCAAAAAATGCGATTACCAAACCTGTGGACGTGAATATTCCCGTTTCCGATGCCGGATTTTTTAACAAAATAAAATCGCCGCCAAACTTCCAAAGCATTAAAATAAATTCCAAAATAAATGTGGATACAGACGCATTTATTCCAAATTTGGATGCCGTGATTTACATCGAAAACGATAAAAAAATTTGGATGAATATGAGCGCACTTTTCCTGAACGTGGCTCGCGGAATGGCTACAGATTCCGGAATTAAAGCCTACGAAAAATGGAACAAAACGTATATAGATTCGGATTTTTCTTATCTGAATAATTTGCTCGGCGTAACTTTTATTGATTTTCAATCTCTGCAAAATTTGCTTTTGGGACGAACATTTATCCCGATTGACGCTTCGGATTTTGAACTCACCAAAAATGCGCAAGGCTATCATTTGGCATCGAAAAAAAATCAAATCATCGCTAATGGCGGAAAAATTTCGGAATATCAAATCGGCTTGGATTATTCGGCAGACGGCAATTTGAGAAAGGTTTTCCTGAACGAAATCCGAAAAAACGAAACGCTGGAAATCAACTATTCCGGTTGGGTTTTTGAAAAAGGGATTAATCTCCCGAAAAGTGTTAAAATAATTATAAAAAGCAGTAAAAACACTGAAATTTTAATTGAAAATACGACCTTTGCCTTCACAAATATGGAAACACCGTATTCTGTTCCGGCAAATTATAAAAAAACTGAAATTAAATGATTATTAAGAAGTTAGCATTTTTCATTATCATTTTTGTGTCCGGAATTGTTTTCGGACAACCCCCGACGAAAGAGCAGTTGCAAAAACAAAGCGATGCGTTGAGAAAGGAAATTGCCGCCATCAATACGGAACTTTCCAAAACGCAACAGCAATCCAAACTTTCGTTGGCATATTTAGCGAACATCAATAAAAAAATTGGACTTCGGGAAAAAGTTTACAACAATACTCAAAAAGAAAAACGTTTTATTGAGGATGAAATTTACCTTCAACAACTTGAAATCAATCGCCAAAACAGAGCATTGGAAGTTTTAAGAAAAAATTATGCCGAAGTTCTCGTGAAAGCCTATAAAAACAAGGGTGTTCAAAATAAAGTTACGTTTATTCTCTCGTCAAAAAATTTGGGTGAAGCCATTCGCAGGGTTCAATATTTGCAAAATTATTCCGATTATCAAAACCGAGAGGCGAAGAAAATTACCGAGGCTTCTACCCGATTGAAAGAATCTATTGCCGCAAGAGAAAAATCCATAAAAGAAAAAGAAACTTTGCTGGAAAATCAGAAAAAAGAATTGGCGATTATCGGTTCCGAAAAGAAAGAAAAAGAATTGGTTTTGGCGGATTTCAAGAAAAATGAGGCAAAACTTACGGCTCAGTTGAAACAAAAACAGGCGGAAGACAAGAAATTGAAGAACAGAATTGCCGCCATTATCGCCGAAGAATTGAAAGCGGCGAAAGCCAAAGAAGAAGCAGAGAAAAAGGCAGAAGCGGAAAGACGGCGAATTGCGGAAGAAATTGCGGCGAAAGAAAAAGCGAGAATCGAAGAAGAAAACCGCGCCAAACTTGCAGCCGCAGCCGAAGAAAAACGCAAAGCCGAAGCCGAAGCGAAAAAAGCAGCAGACCTTTTGGCGAAAAAAACCGCCGAAGAAAATAAAAGAGTTGCTGATGCCGCAAAAGCCGATGCTACGGAAAAAGAAGAGGCAAAAAAATTGGCGGCGGAAAAAGCAACGCGCGATGCCGAAGAAAAATCTAAAGCGGCGGCAGATAAATTGGCGGCGGCAAAAGCGACAGAAGACGCATTGAAAAAGAAAAACGAAGATGCCAAAAAAGCCGCAGAAACCAAAGTTTTCACCAATTTCGGAATTTCAAGCGGTGCTACTGCCGCAAATTTTGCAGCAAGCAAAGGAAAATTGGGAATGCCGGTTTCCGGAAATATCACGCACCGATTTGGAAGACAGCGACATCCGGTTTACGAAACGATTTGGGAAGAAAACAACGGCGTGAAAATCGCGGTTGGCAAAGGAACGATTGCGAAATGCGTTTTTCCCGGAACCGTAAGCACCGTGATTGCTTCGGAAGACGGCTCGAAAACGGTGATGGTGAAACACGGCGAATATTTTACGGTTTATTCCAATTTGAAAAACACGATGGTTTCCAAAAATCAGTCGATTTCCGCAGGAAGTTCCATCGGTGAAGTGGGCGAAGATTTTGACGGCAGTTATACTTTGGATTTTCAAATCTGGAGCGGAACAACGCCGGTGGATCCACAACTTTGGGTGAATTGAAAAAGTTTTTTTTGACCCCATTTTTTTAAATCTAAAACAGGAATTAGTTTTCAAAATATTTTTACTAATCGGGAATTGGATCCCTAAAAAGTAAGTTTTTATTCAAAGTGGAATTATGATTTTTTTCTCGTGATAAAATTTTAATTAATTAACTTTACAAAAATTTTCAAAATGAATCAGTTGGTAATACTTGCGCTTTCGCCTTGGCATATAGCAATTCTTGTGATTGTCGTGTTATTATTATTCGGAGGTAAAAAAATTCCGGAATTGATGAGAGGTTTGGGTTCGGGCATCAAAGAATTTAAAGACGGAATGAAGGAAGACGATAAAAAAAAGGAATCCGAAACTTCCGGTAATCAAAGTTCTTCAAACTAAAAACTCGGAAACAAAATGTCTTTTTCAGAATCGGCTTGGCAAGTTTTCAATAAAACTATTGAAGATTATCACGTTTTGGATGATGTGGATAATCCCATAAAAAATCCTTACGAAAATCAAAGTTTGGATCATCTTTTATATGCAAAATGTTGGATTGATACGGTTCAATGGCATTTGGAAGACATCATTCGCGATGAAAACATCAATCCCGACAATGCCTTAAAACTGAAAAGACGAATTGATAAATCTAATCAGCAACGAACTGATTTAGTGGAATTTATAGATTCTTGGTTTCTTCAAAAGTATGAAAAAACGCTTCCGAAATCCGATGCAAAAATCAACACCGAAACTCCGGCTTGGGCTGTGGACAGGCTTTCAATTCTGGCTTTGAAAATTTATCACATGAATATCGAAGCAAACAGAAAAAACGCAAGCGAAGAACACCGCCAAAAATGCTCTGAAAAACTGAACGTTTTGCTGGAACAACAAAAAGATTTGAGTGCCGCCATAAACCGGTTATTGATTGATATTGAGAACGGTACGG
This sequence comes from Flavobacteriaceae bacterium, assembly GCA_031277475.1. Taxonomy (GTDB): domain Bacteria; phylum Bacteroidota; class Bacteroidia; order Flavobacteriales; family Weeksellaceae; genus JAITMJ01. Next base: position 25,355 of record JAITMJ010000063.1, on the reverse strand, counting down.
TTAAAATGAAAGTTTACAAACAAATGAAAATGTATAATGATGAAAGCCTCAACCCCGTTCTTTATCAAAATCCAAAAAATGGGTAAATTTCTTGTTTTATCCATCTCAATTTTTATAATTTTTTCCTGCACCACCGAGGGCGTGAATCTTTCGCCGCTCGAAAATGTTTTGTCGGACGCGGATTTTGATCATCAAACTTCGATTTCGGAACGCATTGAAAAAATCAATAATGCTTCGGAAATCACGAACATCATTTCCCGATTCCCGAAATTCAGCAGTGATGATGTGAATAAAGAAACCGAAAAATTGAAAAATTATCTCGAAAATTACATCGAAAATTATGAAAAAGGCAATTCTAAAGAACTGAAAAACAAATATTTGGATTATGAAAAATCCTACAAAAAACTGCAAAAATTAAAACATCAACTCAATTCTGATGAGATTAATATTTTAGACCGATATTTGGCGCAGATTAAAACGAATATGAATTTATTAGACTCGGAGAAGACGAAAGATAATAATTTTAGATAACTAAATTAAGAGAAATAAATTTAGATTTTCTATCTTTGGTTATTCTTAAAAATATGGGATATAGCCCATTTGATAAGATTTTTGTTCTTTGAATTATTTTGATGGTTGCCATAGAATTTGAATTTATACGGGTACAACATAGGTACAACAAATTTATAAAAAATAAGTGAAAAATGAGAAAACAAAAGAAAATACAATTTTAATAAATCCTTTATTTATAGGTATTTTGAAAGAATAAGAAAATATCGGAAAGGAAATTTTCACTGCCTTCTAAGCAGACGGTCGCAGGTTCGAATCCTGCCGCGCTCACAAAGGGAAATCTGTTTTTGGTTTCTCTTTTTTCTTGGTAAAACATAAAAAAACGCCTCGTTATTTTAAACGAAGCGTTTTTTTGATTGTATATTAATCATTTTTTGAATTTATACGCTAAACCGATTTGGAAAGCACCATTTTTTGATGACTCTTCATAATCTTTAAACGTATCTATAAAGCCAACCGTATATCTCGCCGTCAATCCTAAATTAACCGGTTTAAAATAATATCCCGCACCGATGCCTAATCCAACATCAAAAGTATTGAACCCTTCTTTTACATCAAAGGACATTCCCAGCATTTTATATTTTGCACTCGCAAGAATACTGAACTCAGGACCTACCTCAAAATAAAATTCCGGCGTAACGTTATACTGAAACATTACAGGAATGCTTATATAATCTAAATTTAAAGAAGCGGTAGTTTCACCCTCGTCGTCTAACTCTCCTTCACCTTTCACACCTTTCGAATTATAAAGCAATTCCGGTTGAATTTTAATGCTCGAACTAAGTGGAGCATTATAAAATACGCCGCCGTAGAATCCTATTCTTGAGGATTGATCTTCAGCAAAATTATCAATACTTGCAATATTAAGACCGGCTTTCAAACCAAACTGAGCGTTCATCGCTCCGAATAGTGCTAATGCACCTACTAAAAATAACTTTTTCATTGACACTAAATTTTTAAAATAATTTTCAGCAAAGGTATTAAAATTTATAAAATGCGAATGCGCAATTTTTTTTGTATTTTATTAAATTTAGGATAGTTCAAGGCAGGGCAAAATCAATCTTTAAATCTCAAATAATTAACTTTGCCAAAAAGTACATCAATGTTTGCAACCGAATTTAGCCAAGAATGGCGAAAAAAACTTCTCAATCGTTTTATCCATTATGTGAAAATATATTCCACGAGCGATCCCGAAAGCGAAACCACGCCGTCCACGCCGCAACAATGGGAAATGGCAAAATATCTTTTCGAGGAACTGAAATCTTTGGGTTTGGAACACGTTTCGATGGACGATAAAGGCTATGTTTTCGGCTATATTCCGGCAAATATCGGCGGCGAAATTCCCGTGGTCGGATTTATTGCACACTATGATTCGTCTCCGGATTTCAACGGAAAAAACGTCAATCCGAAAATTTGGGAAAATTATGACGGTAAAGATTTGATTCTCAATACAGAAACCGGTTTCACACTTTCGCCCGAACAATTTGAAAGTTTAAACGAATATATCGGCAAAACCCTCATTACCACAGACGGAACTTCGCTTTTAAGCGCGGACGATAAATCCGGAATTGCGGAAATTGTAACGGCGGCGGAATTTCTTTTGGCTCATCCCGAAATCAAACACGGAAAAATTGCAATCGGTTTCAATCCCGACGAAGAAATCGGGCGAGGCGCACATCATTTTGACGTGAAAAAATTCGGTGCAGATTGGGCTTACACGATGGACGGAAGCGAAGTGGGCGAATTGGAATACGAAAATTTTAATGCGGCGGCGGCTGTGGTGAAAATTCACGGATTGAGCGTGCATCCGGGTTATGCTTTTGAAAAAATGAAAAATGCCGGACTTCTGGCTGCGGAATTTATGGCGATGCTCCCAAAAAACGAAACGCCCGCAACCACAAAAGGTTTTGAAGGATTTTTTCATCTCACGGATTTGAACGCCGATGTTTCCGAAGCCAAACTTCAATACATCATCCGCGACCACGATGCGGAAAAATTTGAAAATCGGAAAACATTAATTCAGGAAAAAGTAGCGGAATTTAACCGAAAATACGGAGAAAAAACCGCCGAAATCGAAATCAAGGAGCAATACCGAAATATGAAACAGCAGTTTGAGGGAAAAATGCACATCATCGAACTCGCCGCAAATGCGATGAAAGAAGCGGGAATTGAACCGAAAATAAAAGCGATTCGCGGAGGAACAGACGGTGCTCAACTTTCGTATATGGGATTGCCTTGCCCGAATATTTTCGCCGGCGGAATTAATTTCCACGGACCTTACGAATATGTGGCTTTGGAAAGTATGGAAAAAGCGGTGGAAGTGATTGTCAATATTGTGAAAAATGCAGACCAAACGCATCGAAATCTTTAAATTTCACAAGTATTCAAAATAAACTTACATTTTTAATAAACTTACAAATTATTTTTTATGTGTACATGCCGACGGATTTGGTACAAATAGAAAATAATTAACAAAAAAATCAGTTTTGAAGTAACAAACCTCCCATTTCGGTTGTCTTATTTCTTATTAACCGATTTTAATTTATGAAAAAAACTTTTGTTTCAGCCGTTTTCTTTTTGGGAACATTCACTTTTGCGCAGGAAAAAGAATCGGATACCGCCGAAAAAAGCAAGGATATTGAGGAAGTAGTTTTGGTCGCCAGAAAACCAACTGTGGAAACCAAAGTGGACAGAACCGTTTTCAATGTGGCAAATTCGTCCATTCTTGCAGGAAATAATACTTGGGACGTTTTGCGGATGACGCCGCTCGTGAGCATTGATAACAATGATGCGGTAAAAGCGGAAGGCGAAAATGTAACCGTTTATATCAACGACAGAAAATCCGTGTTCACCGGAAAAGAACTGAAAGAATATCTGAAAACCATTCCCGCCGAAAATTTGATGAAAATTGAAGTCATCACCAATCCTTCCGCGCGTTATGAAACTTCGGGAGCCGTCATCAATATCGTTTTGAAAAAGCCTGATAATGAAGGAATTAAAGGCAGCGCGAGTTTTACCAACAGACAAGGTTATAAAAATTCACAATACACAAATCTGAACCTTAATTATCACAAAAATAAATTTACACAAACATTTTCAGGAAGTTATGACGATGGAACATACATAAACCGCAGTTCCAATGAAAATCTGCTTTATGCCGATAATTCATTGACGAAAATTAATACCGAAACCACTTATCTCAACAAAACGCCGTCCGTTTCCACAACTTCCGAATTTGAATTGAACGACAAAAATAATATCGGTGCTATTTTTGAATTTTACCAAAGTAACTCCGATTCCTTTTCAGACGCTTTTGGCGAAAATTATTTGGACGATGTTTTGCTCAATTCCTATACTCAAAACCTAACTTCAGACGGATTTTTCCGCAATTTGGGAGGCAATCTTTTTTATAAATTTTACGACAAGCAAAAAAATAAAATTTTAGACATTAATCTCGGTTTAAATTATGATTCCAGTCCCGGAAATGCTGATTATATAATGAATATCGACAATTCTGCAAATCCTTCCGGAGCAAGGATTACAAACAGAGACGAAAACCGCGAATATTATCTGAAAGTGGATTATTCGCAACCTTTGGAAAAAATCGAAGGTCAGTTAGAATTTGGCGGAAAAGCGGATTTTAGAAACAATGTAATGCCTAATGATTATTTTAATTTAGTTGATAATCAATGGATTAATGATCTCGACAGGAGCAACAATTTTCATTATTCCGATAATCTAAATTCGCTTTACATTAATTTTTCAAAAACGTTTTTCAAAAAATTGGAATCGCGAATCGGGCTTCGATACGAGCATATTTCGTATAAAATAAAACAAGATGTCGGAAATATCGAGAAAACCGATTCCTACGGAACGCTGTTGCCGGATTTGTTGTTAAAATATTCATTTAGTGATAATTACGATTTAACCGGAAGTTACAAACACAACATTTGGCGACCTTGGTTTTCGGAATTTAATCCGTTTTTAATGACGGAAGACAACGGCACCTATTCTCGTGGAAATATGGATTTACAGCCTAATCCGAGCGATAGACTCAATCTGAAATTTGGGATTCACAAAAAATATTTCGTCAGCCTTTCCTATTGGTTTACAAACCACGATTATTGGAATTCTTATTATGTAGAAAACGGAAAAACCATCAGTATGCCTACGAATTTTGACGGACGCGTGGAAAGTTATTCATTGAATTTCAACACCAATCAAACGTTTTTAAAAAACAAACTTTCCGTAAATCTGAACTTTTGGATCAATTATACGGACAACAGCGATTTCAACCGGAAAAATAATCTGGATGTAAAAAATTACCTCACCAATGTCAATGCAAATACCAATATTTCCTACACCAATCTTTTTAATAAAAACATCAATTTCAACGCTTGGGTCGGCATTTACACACAAAATCACGGAAACACGCAAGCCAATAAAACCCAAGTATTTCACACGATTTCCGCCACCAAAATATTTCCGGTTTTGCAAATGGAAGCCAGCGTTCGCCTCGACAATATTTTCCTAAAACCGGGGTTCGACGGAACCACTTTCACGCCAATCGGAACTTTCAGGAGTTCGCAAACTTGGGATTGGTACGGCATTTCGCTCACTTTGGTAAAACGTTTCGGTAATCAAAACGTAAAAGAAAACACCAAAACCAACGTGGAAAAAGAAAGCGGCGGCGGAAAGTGAGGGTTTCAAAAGGAGATAAAAGCATTTGTCAAAACTGAAAAACACACTATTTATTTCGCAAATAATAATATAGATATTTATATTGGCTTGTTAATAAAGATTTTTACCAAATACTATTCTACATTTGACTCTATACAATCGGCAGTCGACAACCGATATCCAAAATTTCAATTTTCCCCGTTTTTTTAATGCCGCCAAAACCACCTTCGATTTCGGTAAAATTTCGGATTCCGCGAGCGTTCAAAATGCTTGCGGCAATCATACTTCTGTAGCCGCCGGCGCAATGCAGAAAAAAATGTTCGTCGCTGATATTTTCCGCCCAATCGTTAATTGAATCCAAAGGTTTGCTGAACGCGTGTGCAATATGCTCGGTTTCGTATTCGCTTGATTTTCTTACATCTACAACTTTTGACCGGTTTGAAAACTTCGCCGCAAATTCTTCGGGAGAAATCCGTTTGATTTCATCTGTTTCTTTTCCTGAATTTTTCCACGCTTCGAATCCGCCGTTTAAAAATCCGAGAACATTATCAAAACCTACGCGTGAAAGCCTTGTTACAGCTTCCTCCTCGGTTCCGATTTCGCAAACCAAAAGTATTGGCTGTTTCACATCCACAATCATCGTCCCGACCCAAGGTGCAAAATCGCCTTTCAAACCGATATTTATAGAATTGGGAATGAAACCTTTACAAAATTCCGCCGCATTTCTGGTGTCCAAAATTACCGCATCGGAAGTTTCCGCCGCCAATTCAAAATCTGCTGCGGAAATCGGGTTCAAACCTCGGTTTTTCACGTCGTCAAAACTTTCGTAGCCGCCTTTATTCATCGTCACATTCATTTCAAAATATTTCGGAGGCGGCGCCAATCCGTCCAAAACTTCGCGAACAAAACTTTCTTTGTCCGGCTGATTGAGCGCATAGTTGGATTTTTTTTGATTTCCCAAAGTGTCCACCGTTTCTTTTTGCATTTTCTTTCCGCAAGCCGAACCTGCGCCGTGTGCGGGATAAACCAAAACATCGTCTGCGAGCGGCATTATTTTATTTTGAATGCTTTCGTATAAAATTCCGGCTAATTCTTCGGAAGTCATATTTGCAGATTTTTGTGCCAAATCGGGGCGACCGACATCTCCCAGAAACAGCGTGTCTCCGGAAAAAATAGCGGTATCTTTTCCGTTTTCGTCAATCAGCAGAAAAGTGGTGCTTTCCATCGTGTGTCCGGGTGTGTGCAAAACTTTTATTTTCGCTTTCCCGACTTCAAATATTTGTTCGTCTTTTGCAATAATCGCATTAAATTCCGGATGAGCGTTTGGTCCATAAACAATGGCGGCTCCGGTTTTTTTGCCGAGATCCAAATGTCCGGAAACGAAATCTGCGTGAAAATGGGTTTCAAAAATGTATTTTAAAACGGCGTTGTCTTTTTTCAATCGGTCTAAATAAGGTTGCACTTCGCGCAGCGGATCGAAAATTGCCGCTTCATTCTCGGAAACGATGTAGTATGCACCTTGCGCCAAACATCCGGTGTATATTTGTTCGATTTTCATATTTTAAATTTTAGACAAATATACAAAGTGAGTATTAAATGCAAAATAAAATAAACTTCTTCCGGTGAACATTAACAAAATAAACGTTATAGAGAAATTTGAATATACAAAAAGTAAATAGTTCCTGAATCGGGAACTTTTTTTATATTTGCATTCAGGATGAAAAGAATTATTGCAAAAAGGACGTTAAAAGAATTTTGGGAAATTCATTCGGATTCGGAACAATATCTGAAAACATGGTATGATATTGCAAAAAATTCTGATTGGAAATCTCCGAATGACGTGAAACGGTTTTTTGCAAACGCAAGTATTTTAAAAAACAACAGGGTGGTTTTCAATATAAAAGGAAATTCTTATCGTCTAATCGTGAAATTTAATTATGAAAAACAATGGGCTTTTATCCGTTTTATCAGTACTCATTCTGATTATGACAAGATAAAAGCCGATGAAATTTAATGCTAAAAAAAATGAAAATAAAACCAATAAAAACCGACGAGCAATATTACAAGGCATTGGAAAGATTGGAGAAAATTTTTGATGTTCCCGAAAATTCGCCCGAAGGCGAAGAAGCTGAAATTTTGTCTTTATTAATTGAGAATTTTGAAAACGAATATTTCAAAATTGAAGCACCCGATCCGATTGAAGCTATCAGAATCCGAATGGAAGAAATGGATTTGAAACAAAAAGATTTAGTTCCAATCATCGGTTCCAAAAGCAAAACATCCGAAGTACTGAATCGCAAGAAAAAACTTACCGTAGAAATGATTAGAAATCTTGCGGAAAAATTGAATATTTCTGCAAATGTTTTGATTGGAAATTATTCTTTGAGATAGTTTTCTAAACTTATAGTGTAAAGTTGTTGGTTAAACCACGTATTTAATAATTTTAATTTATTGACAATCAATTAATTCTTAATTCATCAGTAGTATCTGATTTTTGTTGTGTTTTAATTATTAAAATATTTGACAAATTTTCAAAAAAACTATATTTACCACAAAAAACAAAGGTGTATTCCATTATTGACATCGAAGGAAACGGCGATGCTTACAGAAAAGAACGCATTATTGATATTGCGATTTTTCGTTTTGACGGTCGGAAAATTACAGACCAATTTATTTCTTTGGTGAATCCTGAATCCCAAATCACGCCTTTTGTTCAAAGATTAACGCATATTTCGCAAAAAATGGTGAGAACCGCCCCGAAATTCCACGAAATTGCAAAAAGAATCATCGAAATTACGGACGGAACTACTTTGGTGGGGCATAGAATTGATTTCGATTACAGAATGTTGAGACAATCTTTTAAACAACTTGGTTATGAATTTAAAATCAACACGTTAGATACCATTCCATTAGCGAAAAAATTAATTCCAAACGCGGAAAGTTATTCTTTGCCAAAACTTGCGAAATCCGTTGGAATCCCGATTTTGAACGCACACCGCGCGGAAAGCGATGCGAGAGCCACTTTAGATTTATTTAAAATTCTGATTTCCAAAGATTTAAAAAATGAAATCATTCAAAAACAATTTGATGAAAGCAATGCCAAAACGTATATCAATAAAATCCAAAATTTAACTCAAGATTTGCCGAGCGAAAAAGGAATCGTCTATTTTCAAACCGAAACCGGAAACATTATTTTCAGCGATTTTACGGATGATATCAATCGGTTTGCGAAAAGAGTATTTAATTCAAAATCAAAACGTTGGAAAAATATTCGGCAACAGTGCGAACAAATAAATTATGAATTGGTCGGGAACGATTTGACGGCGAAAATTATCATCAAATCAAAAGGCATCAAAAGAGAAGATTGGTTTCCATTCGGGTTGTTTCACATCAACGGACATTACAAAATCGAAAAAATAATTCTGCAAAAAAATGCAAAACCGATATTGAAATTTCGCTCGTTTACGCAAGGTTTAAAAGCCCTGAATTTCATCAATTCCAAACCCGAATTTTCTGATGAGAATCAATTAAAGAAAACCATCGATCTAAAAAATCGCAACGAAATTTGGAGTTTTTCGGGCAGAACTTTCGGAGAAAAAATGTTTTTGATTCTGAAAGATGGAACACCTGTTTCCTACGGATTTCACGAATTTTTCTCGCAAATACAATCCGCTTCCAAAATTGACAAACTGAAAATAGACTTTCAAACTTCAACCGCAGATTTGGAAAACGATTTAAAACTTCAACTGCTGAAATCCGAGGTGGAAATTTTTGATTTGAAAATTTGAAATCCTTTTCGGACGAGACAATTAAAAAAATTGGCAATATCAAGGTCAGTCTTTGTTTCAAATCGAGAAATTACCAATCATATTGAAACGACGCTTCCTCATCACTCACAATCCCGAGTGCTTCGTGAATGTATTTGAAAGTGGAAAGTAAAACCGGTTTTCCGTTGATGATGGCAACATCGTGTTCAAAATGCGCGGAAGGTTGTTTGTCCAAAGTGGTAACTGTCCATCCGTCTTTGTGGAATTTCACTTTTTCGGTTCCAAGATTGATCATCGGTTCAATCGCCAAAACGATACCGTCTTTCAAAACTTTTCCGCTTCCTTTTCTGCCGTAATTCGGAACTTGGGGATCTTCGTGCATTTTTCGCCCGAGTCCATGACCCACTAATTCTCGCACAACGCCATAACCTTCTCTTTCACAATACGTTTGAATAGCATCGGAAATATCGCCGACCCGTTTTCCGCGGACGCATTGTTCGATTCCCTTGTAAAGCGATTCTTTGGTGATTTTCAAAAGTTTTTTCACTTCGGGAGAAACTTCGCCGACTTCAAAAGTGTAGGCGTGGTCACCATAAAAACCGTTCAAAAATGTTCCGCAATCCACCGAAACGATGTCACCGTTTTCCAAAGGTTTATCGTTGGGAATGCCGTGAACCACTTCAGAATTTGGCGAAATACAAAGGTTTTTCGGAAAGCCGTACAGTCCGAGAAACCCTGGTTTTGCACCGTGGTCACGGATAAATTCCCCACCCAATTTGTCGAGAAAACTTGTAGTAACTCCTGGTTTTATTTCTTTGGCGAGCATACACAAAGTTTTGGAAACCAATTGGGCTGCCTCACGCATCAGATAAAGCTCGTCAAGTTTTTTCAGATGTATCATTAAATTAATATAACAATTTAGCAGTTTCGTCATAAAACGCAGACCAAACGCATTGAAAAATGTTAATCAGCTGCCTTTTCAATACGTTTATCCTAATATAAGACGAGGAATATCATTTTTTAATTTATTCATCTGTAGCTTCAAAATCCGAAGCCCTCGGCAGAATTTCACTCGGATTGCGGAGTTTGCTGTTGTGGCGGCTGTAAAGGAAATAAACCAACAAACCGGCAGCCATCCATCCCAATGCACTGAGCAATGTGGTTCCCCATAAACTTAAAATCATAGCCATACAAACCACGATTCCCAAAATAGGAATTAGTGGAACCAAAGGCGTTTTAAACGGACGCACCAGATTAGGATCTGTTTTTCTGAGAATTAATACGCCGACACAAACAAGCACAAATGCTAATAAAGTTCCTATAGAAGTGAGATCTCCGGCAACACTGCCCGGAACAAATGCGGCAAATAATCCTACGAAAACGAATAAAATCATATTGCTTTTGTATGGCGTTCTAAATTTTGGATGCAATTTTGAAAATACTTTTGGCAAAAGTCCGTCTGTACTCATGGTATAAAATACTCGGCTTTGTCCCATCAGCATAACCAAAATCACCGATGAAAAACCTGCAAGAATTGCAATCGAAACGGCTGTGGAAAGCCATTCATATCCTTTCATATATTCAGAAATAGCGTAAGCAACGGAGGCTTCTTTGCCTTCTTTCACAAAATCGGTGAAGGGCGCAACTCCCGTCAATACCCATGAAAACAAAACATACAAAACCGTACAAATTACCAAAGAGCCGAGAATCCCGATAGGCATATCTTTTTTCGGATTTTTGGCTTCCTGTGCTGCCGTACTCACCGCATCAAAACCGATGAAAGCAAAAAACACAATCGCCGCACCTTTCAAAACGCCGCCCCATCCGTGGTTGAAGAAACCCGAATAGGAAAGTTTTGTTCCGTCCGGTTTTACGGCATCAGGCCAGTCTGCAGGAATTAAATAAGGCGTATGATTGCCCGAATCAATAAATTTCCATCCGATAGCGATGAATACTAACACGATGGCTACTTTAATAAATACAATAATGGCATTAACCATTGCAGATTCTTGAGTTCCTTTTATCAATAATAATGTCAATAAAACAAGAATAGACAAGGCAGGCGCATTGAGTATGCCGTGATGCATTACGCCGTTAGCGTCAAGCCACGATTCCAACGGCGAATGGCACCATTCATACGGAATCGCTCCTCCCAGCAAATTATTTAAAAATTCACTCCACGCAATGGAAACCGTGGCGGCTCCCAAAGCATATTCCAATATTAACGCCCATCCGATAATCCATGCCACGATTTCTCCCATCGTGGTGTAAGCATAAGTGTATGCACTTCCCGCAATGGGAATTATTGAGGCAAATTCTGCATAGCATAAACCCGCAAATGCACAACCAATGGCGGCTACAATAAACGAAAGCGTTACGGCAGGACCGGCGTGTTCGCCTGCTGCTGCTGCTGTTCTTACAAATAAACCTGCGCCGATGATTGCGCCAATACCCAATGCAACCAAGTTGCCCGCTCCCAATGTTCGCTTCAAGCCTTTTTCCGAATCGGATGCCTGCGACAGCAATACGCTTAGCGATTTCTTTCTAAATAAACTCATAAATTAATTTTAAGTTAAGTGTAATAATTTTTTTTTAAACGCGTAAATTTTATATTCGGTTTTTTTTTATCCGATTTTACGTTTTACGAAAATATAAATTTTTTGTAAAGTTTAGCGGTTTTTGAAAAAATAATTTTGCCATTAGCTAATTGCCACTTGCGTTTGGCTTTCGATTCGGAGTTTGAGAATTACCTCATATCTTAAATATATATCTTTGCAGGAATTTTGTTTTTTTATATTCAATGGAAATAGATTTACACAAGATCTTCCTTGCACCTTACGAAAATTATTCTCCCATCCAAATTTTTCTGGAAATTTTGGCGACGGCTACCGGAATTTTAAGCGTTTATTTTTCCATTAAAAAAAATATTTGGGTGTATCCGTCCGGAATTGTTTCTACGGCACTTTATATTTATATTTTCTTTGTTTTCGGACTTTGGGGAGACGGCATCATCAATATTTATTACACAATTATGAGCGTTTACGGATGGATTTTGTGGTCTAAAAATTCCGAAGACCGCATCCATGTAGAAATTTCCAAAACCACGAAAAAAGACCGATGGTTTTCCGCTGTGTTGTTTGTCATCAGCATATTTTTTGTGATGTTGGTTTATTATTACAAACCTTTCGTGGAAAACAGTTTTTCGATGCAAAATGTGAATCTCGGATTTCATCATTTGGATTGGGCGAATTGGATGGACGTTTTCACGACTTCCGTTTTTTTGGTCGGAATGTGGCTGATGGCAAAACGAAAAATCGAAAACTGGATTTTTTGGATTATCGGAGATTTGATTTGTATTCCGATGACTTACTATAAAGGTTTGGGAATCACATCATTGCAATATATCGTTTTCACAATTATGGCAATCAAAGGTTATATGGAATGGAAAAAATCTTTGGCTGACAGTTGACAGTTTTTTTCTCTTTTACTTTTCTCTTGGCACTTTTCCTGTGTAACCTATTTAAGTAGAAAATAGTTAAGTAGAAAATAGTTAAGTAGAAAATAGCAAGGTATGTTTTTTGGTCTAAAAAACTTCGCTACGCTTCGTAATTTGTCCAATTTTATTGTATATAGAAAAACGATGCTGAAAAAAAATTGAACGAAAATTTTATAAATGGGACCAATAAAAAATCACCCAAAAACATTTGCAAATCTGTCTGAAAAATTGTACCTTTGTAATCAATGAGAACCAAAAGAAAAATCAACGAAATTTTCATTGGCAACTTTGCCGAAAATTAGGGTATTTATTTTTAAACGAAGTCTGTTTGGGCTTCGTTTTTTTTAGACCAAAACAAAAGGTGAAAGATAAAAAAGACAACACTTCGACTTGTCATTCTGAGCGAAGCCGAAGAATTAGTGTGACAAACCATAAACCATAAGCAAAAAGCCAATCGCAAAGATATGTTTACCACGAAAGAACTTACATCGAAACTTATTCAAAAATTACTAAAAGACGCAACGGATTTTTCCAATGGAAAATCTCTGAAAGTGAAAAAAGAAATTTTGGCGTCCAATCTTTTCTTTGAAAACAGCACCAGAACGAAAACAAGTTTTCATATTGCAGAAAAAAAATTGGGGTTGCAAGTGGTTCCTTTCGATGTTTCGGCAAGTTCTGTGAATAAAGGCGAAAGTTTATATGACACGGTGAAAACTTTGGAATCTTTGGGAATTGATCTGCTCGTCATTCGCCACGAAAAAGACGAGTTTTACAAAGATTTGGAAAACATAAAAATCCCGATCATCAATGGCGGAGACGGAAAAGGAAATCACCCGTCTCAATGTTTGCTGGATTTGATGACGATTTATCAGGAATTTGGGAAATTTGAAGGTTTAAAAATCGGAATTGCCGGAGACGTGAAGCACAGCCGAGTCGCCAATTCCAATGCGGAAGTTTTGCGAAGATTGGGGGCGAAAGTTTATTTTTCCGGACCGGAACAGTGGTTTGATGAAGGAACTTTAATTAACGGAACACATTTAGCCATGGACGCACTGATTGTAGAAGCGGACGTTTTGATGCTGCTCAGAATTCAGCATGAAAGACATCATTCGGAAGCCGATTTTTCAGATTCGGAATATCTTAGAAAATACGGTTTGACGAAACAACGGGAAAAGTTAATGAAAAAAAATGCCATTATAATGCACCCGGCTCCGATAAACAGAGGCGTAGAAATCGATACCGATTTGGTGGAAAGCAGCCGTTCCAGAATTTTTAAACAAATGCAAAACGGCGTTTTCGTGAGAATGGCAATATTGAAAAACGCGCTGGAAGAAAAAGGCGTAGAGTTTGAATAATATAAAAAAATCAATTAAAACAAGTTCTTTTTTTTGTATATTTTCTTTTGGCTTTTCATTGTGGTTGTGATTTGCCCTTATTTTTTCACAAAATTCCTTTTCCTTGCCGTATGATTTCAGGTTCACCGGAAGTTAAATCTACAATTGTCGAGGCTATATTATCGCCATAACCGGAATCGATGACGAGGTCTGCCAAGTGTTTATATTTTTCTGCAATCAGTTCAGGATCAGTGGAATATTCTATGATTTCGTCTTCATCTTTTATGGAAGTTGAGGCAATCGGATGCCCGAGTTTTTCTACAATCAGTTTTGGAATCGGATGGTCAGGAACACGGATTCCTATGGTTTTATGACCTTTATAAGCAAGCGGAAGATTTTTGTTTGCCTCTAAAATAAAAGTAAAAGATCCGGGAATATGATTTTTCAGCAGTCGAAAAACGGAATTGTCAATCGGTTTCGTGAAATCCGAAAGATGGCTCAAATCATTACAAATAATTGAAAATCTGGACTTTTCCAATTTCACTTTTTTCAGTTGGGCAAGTTTTTCCATTGCCTTGAGGTCAAAAATATTGCAACCCAAAGCGTAAACCGTATCCGAAGGATAAATGATGAGTCCGCCTTTTTTCAAAGTTTTTACTACTTCATCCAAAAGATGTTCTTGCGGATTTTCGGGATAAATTTTTAGAATTTTTGCCATTGCTCAAAAGTAGTGATTTTTTACGATAGGCTTTTTATCAGGCTGAACACAGACAGAAAGCCTAAAACCAAAACTTCGAGACTTTAGATTTTGATTTTCAAAAGAAAGTCTCTGAAAATTTTATAATTTTACTCTAAATCCATTAGTTAAAATGCGAAATGCCTTTTTAACTTTAGGTATTGTTATGGTTATTATGCTTTCCCCGCAAAGAGCCTGCGGGGATTTTTGTTTGGTTTTGAGTTTGAAACTCAACTTTTTGCTGTATTTTCCGAAGGTAATAAAAATAGCTAAAGTCTAAGATTTTTCGGGTAAAATTTGATCAAATCAATATTTTTAATTCGTTTGTATAAGTTTAGAACCCTTAACTTTTACCGGATATTAATACTTCCGCTGACATAGCCTACTATTACCCCTGCATTGACTAAGGAAGGCGGTGAAACTAAATAAACTATCAGTACAAGTCTGTCTCCTGCTTTTACACTTTTTAAATTAAGAGGGATTATACTAAGAGGAATGGATTCTAAATCTATATGGTCACGTTGACCTCCCAAAATAGAAACTGATGCAAAGGCAGGGCCAATTAAAGGAATTGTAAGATTTAGTGTTCCAAGGTCTAAAGGGGTAGGAAATATCGGAATAAACTCCAAATCCGTGGAAGTGATTACCGTACCGGTTGCCAGAAACTTATTAACTTTAAATAACTGTGCTCGCACTTGTAGATTTGAGATACCCAATCCGGCTGCTCCTAACCCAAAAGTATTTATATAAATAACATCAATATCGGTAATTACACCGTCTCTGGGAACGGAAAAGGCGTGGTTGAAGCCGCCTGCGGCACCAAGATCAAAGGTTATGCCTGTGAATGACGGAATCGGTCCCCATGAACCAAAACCTATTTGAGCGGCTGCTCCTGCCGACATTCCATTTAATATACCAAAGTTTGAAACAAAACTACTCAATCCGCTGCTAAAAAAACCCGCTGACATCAGTGCTATCGGAAGCCCTGAAGCAAACGGAATAATGGCACCGTCGCCCGGAGGTCCTTGTATCCCCTGCGCTCCTGTATCTCCTTTCTCTCCCTGTATTCCTTGTATTCCTTGTTCTCCTTTCTCTCCTTGTATTCCCTGCGCTCCTGTATCTCCTTTCTCTCCCTGTATTCCTTGTTCTCCTTTCTCTCCTGCGGGAATACCAAACGCGATAGTTCTGGCTTCCGGAGTTCCGCCCAAATTAATGGTTGGGGTAGTGTTTGCAGGCAAACCGATTACCGTTGCAGAAGTGATTGTACCGGCAGGACCTGTCGCTCCTATTGCACCTGTTGCTCCCTGATCTCCCTGTTCTCCTTTCTCCCCCTGTTCTCCTTTCTCCCCTTGTTCTCCTTTCGGACCTTGTGGACCTACTCCTCCGCCGAGTAGTTTCCACATACCGCCGTTTACATTGGTGGTTTTGTTATCGTAATACCAAAAACCTTGGCTGAGTGTTCCCAGTGTATCACCTACTCCTGCTACACCATCATTAGCCGTATTATATACAATCATACCATCGAAAAGAGTAGGATAATTTGTTGGAATACCTGCTACAGATGTAAAACTAAACTCAGTGAACAGAGTTAAATCCGTTCTTGGAAACAACAACCCCTTGCCTATATTGAATGTACCATTTGTTGAGTTGTTTGAAGACGCATCAATAAAAGCCGAACTATTAGGTGCGGCAATGTTAGTATCTGAATCAACGATTCTAACTTGTGCAAACGAAAGCGTAAGATTTCCCATTAGCAAAAAGATAGCTATAAATGAGATGTGTAGTTTGTTCATAATTTTTAAATTTTATTTTTTTACTTTTTGAGTGATATTTTATTTTAGAAGCCTGATGCCACAGACCATTCTCCTCCTCCTACATATATTATAGTGGCACCTCCTCTTGCGGCGACAAATTTAGCTGAAGTCTCTCTCGGATTAGGTATAATCTCCACATTATTAGCACCTCTGTTTGACACATATATCCTCTTGCCTACTGAAAGTCCGGTAGATGGCATAATAATCTGCTGTCCTGATGTGCTTACATTCAGTAAGACAATATCGTCTGTCGGCAAAACATTATAAGTTAAAGTTTGTTCGAGGGTTACATTCAGCGGAGCTGGAGCCAGTGGCGATTGCCACACTACTTGGTTTGAAGAATTGGTCGTCAGCACTTGTCCGGATGTTCCGGGAAGTATGGCTATAGGTGAATTGTCTCCATCACCTGTTAAAGGTAGTGAAACTGCGGCGACTTGGTTTCCCCAGTTGTCGCCGCCGCCGGATGGTATGGTTTGTGTAAACAAGTTTCCGGCTCCGTCTGCCGTTACCATTGATGTTCCTCCAAGCGGCAAATCTCGCACACGGGCGGTGCCGTTGACGTCTAATGTAGCGGTGGGTTCATTGCCGCTACCAAGAGTTCCGGGAGTATTGATTCCTATTTTTGCTGGTGCGGGATTAACTGAGGGATTCAGCCCATTGCTGCTGTTATACATATTTACACCATATATCACATTTCCGATGTTCAGTTGGTTGTTGGCGGTTCCGGAAGTCGTTTGTACACGGGATCCGATAGCAATATTGTTACTTCCTGTCGTAACGTTATTTAAAGCCGTGGAACCCAATGCTATGTTGTACTTTCCTGAAAATGGTGTATTACCATTAGTTCCTCCTCCCAAGGAACCAAATCCTACTGCAACATTGTCTGACACTCCTTCAGAAGCTGACCCCATAGCACTGACTCCCAAAGCCGTATTTTGGCTACCTGTATACGTAACATTCGCCACTCCCTGCATTGCAAAGGTTCCCACAGCGGTATTACTCCTTCCACTCGACAGATATCTTCCCGCACCTGTTCCTACCGCAGTATTGGGACCGTTTATATCGCTACCGTTATAGGAATACAAGGCAAAAGCCCCAAAGGCAGTATGTCCACCGGTTCCCGTTTTACTGTATAGCGCATTGTATCCGAAAGCACTATTTGAGTTGCCAGCGTTATGGCTAAACAATGCTCCTCCGCCAAAAGCGTTGTTACCGGAACCTGTATTCGTGACTAATGCACCCAAGCCAAAAGAATTGTTGTTTGCTGATGGAATACCCGCGGTGATAGCAACGTTGCTGATGTATCCTGCTTTGCTTGCATCGGTAAGAGCACCCGATCCGGCATTTATTCTAAATATCAAAGCCGCGTCATTTTGGCTTCCGAGATAGTTACTTGTCGTTATTCCGGTGTTTCCGGTAATGTGCCAATCGTTTTTATTAATATCATCCACAGTTCTGGTGTGCAAAACGCCTCCTGATCCTGTGGTTACTACGGTAGCATCTGCGGGAGAGCCTTGCAAGCCTGCTATGGCCAAGGTATTGCCGCTGCTAGTTATAATCTCGGTTGCTCTGTCTAATGTACCGCCCAATTCAAAAGTAGTATTCGGGGTTGTTGTGGTGTTTAGCGTTAATCCGTTGTCGGCGTCATATTTGGTATCGTCATCGGTCGGCAGGTCTTGCCACGTGGCGATGTTATCCGGTCCGGTGGAAGTTAATACTTGCCCTGCTACGCCGTCTCTTATGGCTATATCGGTGTCTACAGGGTCGTTGGTAAATTCAAGAGGCGGTTTAAGAGTGTAGAGCGTGTTCGTATCTACAATACCACTGGCTCCACCGGCTTTCATCGCTTGCCAAACAGATCCGTCAAAATAGTAGTAGCCTTCGGCACTGACATTTTTTGTTTTGGTCGTTCTGAGCGATTCGACAGGTATCGCTACTTCTTCGGTTACATAAACTATTGCAGCGGTTTGAGCCGGAAGGTAAACAAGGTCTTTGGCGATGAGTTCGTTAAAATTCAATCTCGGAGCAATGATGCCTTCCGCAGTTTGGGGATTGGTAGTTTTTCCAACTACGTCTAACGTTGCTGCCGGATTTGTGGTATTGATACCTACTCCGGAAGTCTGAGCGTACGCCGCGGCACTTATCATAAACGTGGTGAGCGGCAATAAAAAAGTGGTTTTCATCTTGATAATGTTAAGTTAAATTATTTTACATTTTTAATTCATTCATAATTGAAATTTGATTATGGATTGCTGTTTATAAGAAAAAATCAGGCATGCGTTTTTGCCTCATCTTTTTGAGATGAAACGAAAAGCGCACACCTGAAAGGATAAATGACCCAACATTTATAAAAATGTTTTTCGTTAAAATAGCGATTGGTATATGGACTTCCGCTTTTGCGGCACTTTCCGCTCCGTAAGATTTGTGCAAACACCACCACGCTCGAGGCGATCGCAATTGGTGGTAAAAAAATGGTTTTCATCTTGTTAGTGTCAGGTTAGGTTCTATTTTATTTTAATGTTTTTTATTGAATCATATTTGAGATTTAATTATTGATTAATACCATCATTCCGGCGTGTCAATCCCTGCATACAAAAAAATAAGGCATACGCCTTGCCTCATCTCAAAGATGAGGCAAAAACGCATACCTGAAAAGGATAATGAACCAACATTTTATAAAAAATGTTTTTCGTTAAAACAGCGATTGATATATTGACTTTGTCTGCTCCGTAAGGTGTCCGCTGCGCTTGCAACAGACGCAATAAGCGGTAAAAAAATGGTTTTCATCTTGATAATGTTAGGTTTGATTTTACTTTGTTTTATATTGTTTTATAATCCATAAATTATTGATTAATTTGAAAATCACGGTTTGTTTTATATTTTTTGGCAAGCAGACAGTTATATTTTCCGCCCTTATTTTATTCAAAAGACCAGACCACACAATATTCATGTCTGCTTTGTGGTTTCTTTGGCGTTTAAACTGTAGATTATACGGCGGATAAGAATCATATGATCCTTTTTTATAAAGATTTGTGTTCTTTGTGATAAAAATTTGGGAAACAGCAACACTGTTTTGCCGTTTAAAAAAGCGGCTAAATTCGGCATCTCTGTTTAAAACGAAACAAATATTTTGTATATTACTCCGGTAAAATAAATACATACAATCCTCAAAATATGTTGCAAATTTAAATATTATTTTTAAATATCAAATTTTTTTTTGAATTATATATTATAAATTTCAAAATTCAAGGCGAAATTCATCACCCCATCACTTTAATAAACATTAAAAATTTTTAAAGTATTTTTGCCTCGTTTTTTATGGAATGAATGTTTAATAAGGTAATTACGTTTCCTTTGGTGATTTTAATTAGATTTTACCAACACGCCATTTCTCCGTGGCTTCCAAAAAACTGCCGATACGAGCCGACTTGTTCGCATTATATGGTAGAAGCATTGCAAGTTCACGGCATTTTTAAAGGATTTTGGCTGGGCGTAAAACGAATTTCAAAATGTCATCCGTGGGGCGGTTCCGGCTACGATCCGGTTCCGAAAACAAGAGACAAGTAATTATAAAATTTAGATTATAATTTTTTAAATCTTTATCCAAAATTAACTTAAATGTTTTAACCATAGTCAATATTAATACAAAAAATTATGAACAACCTATTTCTTCGTTTTTGGATTATGCTTTTGGCGTTTTCCGTGCAAAACATCATCGCGCAAAATTATGCAGACGGACTTTCGGACGGAACTTTAAATGTGTATGGCGAAAAAATTCCCGTAAAAATATTTTCATCAACCGATTATTCGGATTTTCAGGATTTTGCCGGCAGAAAAGTGGATAACGCATTGGTAATCATCAATAAAGATAATTTTGAAAAGGGTAATGAAAACGTGAATAATTATGTGAAAAACGTAATCAACATCTATAAATTTAATGATTTTCAATTTTTAGATAAAGATTTTAGACCGATTGACGATGTCAATTTGGATAATGCGGAAAACGTAAAATATCTCCTCAATTCCTCAAGAAAAATTTCAGAAAACGATGACGTAAAACTGCAAACCGAATTTAAAATCTGGGATCCCGCCGCGGGAATCAATCTCGGAATTTTCACGCTGCGTTTCTACGGAATGATGTGGATTCTCGCGTTTGGATTGGGATTATTCGTGATGAACAGGATTTTTAAAATTGATAACGTCCATCAAAAATACCTCGATCCGCTTTTTATTTGGACTTTGGTCGGAACCATTTTGGGTGCGAGATTGGGACATGTGATTTTCTACCAACCCGAACTTTTCAAAGAAGATTTTTTGAGCGTTTTTCTGCCGATACAAACCAAACCGCATTTTAAATTCACAGGATTTGCGGGGCTTGCCAGCCACGGCGCAACCATTATGCTGATTTTCACAACGCTGTATTATGCGTTTAAAATCATCAAGAAAAATCCGCTTTGGGTGTACGACAGAATTTCGATTTCCATCGCTTTGGGCGGTGCTTTTGTACGAATCGGAAACTTTTTTAATTCGGAAATCATCGGAAAACCAATCGCTCCGGATTCTCCTTTTGCCATTCTTTTTCCGCAAATGAGCAACGACTACGGGCTGACGGTTCCGCGCTACCCTACTCAACTTTTTGAAGCCGCCGGCTATTTTGTGCTGTTTCTTGTGCTGTGGATTTTGTACCGAAAAACTAATAAAAAATACAGTCAGGGCTGGCTTTTCGGCTTGTTTTTTGTGATTCTTTGGTGCATCCGATTTTTTGTGGAATTTTTAAAAGAACCGCAATCCGGCGAAACTTTGCATTTGGGAAGTTTGAACACCGGTCAAGTGCTTTCGATTCCGTTTATTATCGCGGGTTTTGTGCTGATGTATATTTCTAAAAACTACAAAATTACGCAAGCCGAAAACGAAAAACCGGAGTAAATTAATGCGAGCCAAAGCCTTTAAATATTTCTGAATATCCGCTTTTGTAACAAATTTACAATTTCGATATAACTATTTGATTTTCTATATTTTGTTCTTTTGCCTTGAAGCAAAAGAACAAAAAATTGCCTCATTCATTTTTAATTTTTTTTAAAGGAATCGGCGAATGTTATTTCAAGGCTTGGAAACTCGGCTAAAATTTTAAACAATTTTCTAAAATTTCCGAAACTCGGGCGGAAAGATAGATTTGTCCTCACAAGTTAAATTTTTGCCGCCACTCAAACACCGGAAATTTTTTAACGAAAATTATTCAAAATTTCTTAACGCCTCCGTTTCCGAAGCCGTTTCCAAAAATACAACGTATTTGATAATTACTCATTATTACTGATGGCAGATATTCATAAAATTTTAATGAAAATCAATCACAAAATTGCAGCATTATTTCGGTAAAAATCCAAAGCGGAAAGTACATTTTCCGGCGAGCAATATTCGTTGAACAGGCAAGTTCCGATGCCGTTAATTAAAGAAAAATTGATTTTTCCGCCGATATTTTTTTTGTCGTTCATCATTAAAGAAAGGATTTGTTCATCGGAAAAATCGGTGATGGAAATGTGCGGAAAATACTTTTGAATGTTTTTAATGATGTAGTTTCCGATGTCTTCGGAAATCAAATTTTCCAAAACGGCAAGTCGGGTTTCGCAAATCATTCCGAGGGCAACGGCTTCGCCGTGAAGAATCGGGGTTTCGTTTTTCAGGAAAAGACTTTCCACAGCGTGTCCGATGCTGTGTCCGAAATTCAAAATCTTGCGGATATTTTGTTCTTTAAAATCCTGATTTACAATGCTTTGTTTTATGTTTCCGGAGTGTTCGATAAGCGGCGCAATGTTTTCCGCAGAAATTTCATCCAAAGAAATTAAATGTTCCCAATGTTCGGCATCGGCAATCAAGCCGTGTTTCAGCATTTCGGCAAATCCGCTTCGCAATTCCTCGAAAGGAAGGGTTTTCAGGAAATCGGGATAAACGAAAATCTGTTCGGGCAACGCAAAAGTTCCGATGATGTTTTTAAAGAAATGAAGGTCAATTCCTGTTTTTCCGCCGATGGACGAGTCGCACATTGCCAAAAGTGTGGTTGGAATATGGATAAATTTTATTCCTCTTTTAAATGTGGAAGCCGAAAATCCGCCCAAATCCGTAATCACACCGCCGCCGACGTTCGCGAGCAACGCATTTCTGTCGGTTTCAAATTCGGCAAAAATTTCCCAAATTCGGGTTGCGGTTTCTATGGTTTTTTGAGTTTCGCCCGCTTCGATTTCCAGAATTTCAAAAGGAATTTCGGTTTCGAGGTTTTGCAACAATTCGGGAATGCAATGCTGATGCGTGTTTTCATCGCAAAGAAAAAATATTTTGCTCGGCTTTAAATTTCTTAAAAATTGGTTGAGGTCGGAAAATCGGCGGTCTGTCATTTTTTTTGCATTAATGTAAAATTAATAAAAAAAAACTGCCGAGATTTTATATCCAAAATTTAAAAGTCTGTTTAAATTTGAACATTCCGTATGACAAAACAGTAATTCACAAGGTACCACAAGAAAAATCCTAAAAAGATGACCGGATTGTAATATTGAAAAACCATTGTTCTGAGGAGGGATAGGAAGAACCTCAGCCCGCTTTTTAAATTTTATTCCATCGGCTTTAGTCTTAATTTAACTCTTAATCAATTTGTGTATTTTATCTTAAGAATCTATATGATTTGTTTTACAAATTTTGAAAATTCACGAAGATGACATAAAGAAACTTTATTTTCAATTTTATATATTTTAAAACTAACCTCAAAATTTTTAGGGTTAAAACATTATTTAATATAATTTTTGTAATTTTACCCCCTAAAATTTATACACCAATGCCTATATTAAGATTTAATGCGTTAAAAGAATTGCCTTTTAAAACTTATAGAAAAGATAATTTCGTGGAAGTGCCCGCAAAACTTTCCGAATTGTTTTGCAAAAACGTGTTCTCGGAACAAACCATGCGAGAATACCTCACAAAAGAAGCCTTCAATTCAATTATGGATGCCGCAAAAAAAGGAACGAAAATCCAACGGCACATCGCCGACCAAGTGGCGGTTGCAATGAAAGATTGGGCTTTATCAAAAGGCGCAACGCATTACACACATTGGTTTCAGCCGCTCACAGGTTCTACTGCGGAAAAACACGATTCTTTTTTCACGCCAGTGGAAAACGGAAGGGCAATCGAAAGATTCAGCGGAGAAATGCTGATACAGCAAGAACCGGACGCTTCGTCTTTTCCGAGCGGCGGAATCCGAAACACTTTTGAAGCGAGAGGATATTCCGCTTGGGATCCCACTTCGCCCGCATTTATTATGGGAACCACGCTTTGTATTCCTTCGATTTTTATTTCCTACACCGGCGAAGCGTTGGATTACAAAACGCCGCTTTTGCGCGCACTGAACGCTGTGGACGAAGCCGCAACCGATGTTTGCAAATCTTATTTCGATAAAAATGTTACGAAAGTGGTGCCGACTTTGGGCTGGGAACAGGAATATTTTTTGGTGGACACCGCACTTTATCAATCTCGACCGGATTTGGTTCTGACGGGAAAAACTTTGCTCGGACATTCGCCGGCGAAAGGTCAGCAGTTGGACGACCATTATTTCGGCTCCATTCCGACAAGAGTGATGAATTTTATGCGCGAATTGGAAATAGAATGTATGAAATTGGGAATTCCCGTAACCACGCGGCACAACGAAACCGCTCCGAATCAATTTGAACTCGCCCCGATTTTTGAGGAAGCCAACGTTGCCGTTGACCATAATTCTTTATTAATCGACCTGATGGCGAGAATTGCCCACAAACATCATTTTCATATTTTATTTCACGAAAAACCATTCGCCGGCGTGAACGGAAGCGGAAAACACAACAATTGGAGTTTGGCAACGGACACCGGCGAAAATCTTTTAAGCCCCGGAAAAAATCCTAAAAAAAACCTCCAATTTCTCACGTTTTTTGTAAACACTTTGAAAGCGGTTCACACTTATGCAGATTTGATGCGGGCTTCCATTGCTACCGCCGGAAACGACTACAGGCTCGGGGCAAACGAAGCACCGCCGGCAATTATTTCGGCATTTATCGGCAGCCAACTTTCCGGAGTTTTGGACGAATTGGAAAAAGTGACGGACGGAAAACTGTCGCCGGAGGAAAAAACCGAACTCAAACTGAATGTCGTGGGAAAAATTCCCGAAATCCTTTTGGATAATACGGACAGAAACCGAACTTCGCCGTTTGCATTCACCGGAAATAAATTTGAAATCCGCGCCGTCGGTTCCTCCGCAAACTGCGCCGAACCAATGACGGTGATGAACGCCATCGTAGCCAAACAACTGAAAATTTTTAAATCGGAAGTAGATAAACTCATCGACAAAGGTTTAAAAAAAGACGAAGCCATTTTCAATGTGTTGAGGGAATACATCAAAGAATCCAAAGTCATTATTTTCGAGGGAGACGGATATTCCGCCGATTGGGAAAAGGAAGCGAAAAAACGCGGACTCAGCAATTTACGAACCACGCCCGAAGCCCTGAAAAAGGAAACCGACAAAAGATTTGCGGATCTTTTCGAGGAATTGGGAATCTACACACGCCGCGAATTTATGGCGAGAAACGAAATCAAACTCGAAAAATATTCTACGGTTGTGGATATCGAAGCGCGTGTTTTGGCGGATATTGCGAGAAATCACATCATTCCGGCGGCACTGAATTATCAAAACCGATTGATTGAAAATGTGAAAGGTTTGAAAGAAATTTTTAGCGATAAAGAATACAAAGTCTTGGCAAAGGAACAACTGAACCTGATTTTCCGAATTTCCGAAAATGTTTCCAAAATAAAAATTGGTGTCGATGAACTGCTTGCCGCAAAAGAAAAAGCCTCGCTTTTACACGGCGAAGGCGAAAGTTTGAAAAAAGCGGAGGAATATTGCAACCGCGTAAAACCTTTGTTCGACAACATTCGCAACGCTTCAGA
>JAITMJ010000097.1 GCA_031277475.1 Flavobacteriaceae bacterium | reverse complement strand
CATTAAGGATTGATGAAAAAACATTTTTTGTGAAAAATGTTTTGCGGTGTCCTCGCCGTTCTTGGATGCAAGGATATATGGTAAATATGTGTTTTTTATGTTTCATATTGGCTGTTGGCGTCATTGCGGGTTTGACCGGCAATCTCTTTCTTTTTTTAGTGACTAACTCTTGCGAATTTTGTTTTTAAAACTTTGACAAATCCTGAATAATCCTGAATTTAATTCAGGACAGGATTAAACTTTGTCAAAGTGCTTACTGCTCTTTTTTATATATTGAGTGAATCATTCCCCCCTTCGGGGGTTAGGGGGCATATTCCTCTCCGAAAGTGCGGAGCGGTGTTGCTCCGCTTACTTTCGAAAAGTTTAATGAACCTAACATTTCACAAATGTTCTCCTGTTGTCGGTAGATTGGCTGTCTCCCTGAGCGAAGTCGAAGGGCTAAAAAAATTCCAATCTTTCTCAAAGTGTTAAACTTCGCAACCCAAAATTCGCATCTCGGATCTCGACATCAAAACTCGCTGCAAAGTTGAACAGAATTATCCTGCGACACATCATTTTTTAGGGTGTTTTTGCGGTGGCAAAACCCGAAAATGAGGGTGTTTTTAGGGTGGGAAAGTTTGGGGTACAGGGTGTTTTTAGGGTGGTAAATGAATTTTAATTAATTGATTATGTTATATTTACGTTTTTGTGTGTTTTCAAACATATTGTTATTCCCTCAAAAATTATTTTCTTTACATAAAACAAAAGGATTATGAACATTATGAACCGTATCATTTTTACATGTGTTGTTCTTGCAACAGGTATTTCTACCAAAATTTCCGCACAAAGAGGCGAATTAACAGCCATAGATTCTCTGTCGAAAATTGTAAACAATCCCAAAATTCCGTCGAAGGAAAAAATCAAACCGATGACGGAAATCTCGCGGATGTATATCGAATTGGGCGATAGTCTGAATTCGGAAAAATTTCTAAATCAAGCGCGTACGCTTGCCAAAAAACAGAAAGACAGCGGATATATGATTTATGTTTTAAATCGAAGACTTTCGAATACTATGAAATCTTATCCCAGAGATATTACCAAACTCTATAAAGTTATAGACAGTATTTATACCGCAATTTCAAAAACCACAGACATTGAAGCGCAGGTATGGGGCTATATTTATATAAGTTTTGCGAAAAATGAAAATGATTTTAAATACGATTTTAGCGATAGCTTCAAAGCTTTGCTCATTGTCAGGCAACTTCCCGACCGATTGCCCGAGAAACAGACTTTACTGTTCAACATTTACAGAATTTTGGCAGTGCGGAACACCACCAACGAAACAATAACTCCTGCTAAAAAGTATCTTGACGAAATGTGGCGGGCAGCTGAAAAGACCGGAAATAAGGATAATATTTGCGCCACTATGTATACGAAACTGTATTTAATGGCTTTTGCATTGGATACGCCCAAAGATGAAAAACTGATTATGCAAAATTTTGAACATCTGGAACAGTTTATTACACAAAATAGAAACAATATCCTAATGATTCATTATATATATTCTATTAATTTATTATACCAAATATATTCTGCTTATCCAAATGCTCGGTACGAGAAACTGCTGCAGCCCCACCTGGAAAATTGCAGACAAATAGAGACAAAAAACCTTATAGCCAAATGCACCTTGATTGATATTGAATATTTAAATGAATATAACCGAAAAAACTATACCAAAGCCGTAGAACTTTTAAAGAAATTAATTGATCTTTATAGGTTTGTACGGCCTTATCAAATAGACCTTGTTTATAAAAATTTATTCGAGTTGTATATGCAAACCGGACAATATCAACAAGCGGCTGAAGCGATGAATGAAAGTATGAAATATTATAAGGAAAGGGTAAATATGCAAATAGAGGAACAACGCCAACTCGCCGAAGTGAAGTTTGAAATGGAAAAAATAAAACTCGAAGCAGCCAAAAAACAAGCCGAACTCTCCCGAGCCCAAACAAGAAATGTACTTTATTCGATGGTCGCTCTTTTTGGAATATGCCTTTCGGCTTTTGTGTTCATTCTTTTCAAACGGCGAAATCAAAGATTGAAACTTGAAAGAGAATATGCGGAACAACAAACAAAATTGAAAGAATATGAAAAAGAAATAGTACAGAAACAGTTGGTAGCAGCCAATTTGCAAATGCTGAAAAAGAATGAAACTTTAGAAAAAATCACCCAACAAACCGATGATAAGAAAGTACAAAAATTAGTGCATACCGATTTTAGAAACGATAAAACCTACACCGATTTCGAAAAAATGTTCAATGACATTCATCCCGATTTTTTTGAATTTCTGAAAGCAAAAGCCGCCCCGAACAACCTTACAAACCTTGATTTGCGATATTGCGCCTACATCTATCTGAACAAAGGAAATAAGGAAATTTCCAATGAACTGAACGTGAGCAACAATACGGTGGTCAGTAACAAGAAAAAACTGAGAAAAAAATTGAATTTGGAAAAACAATCGGATTTTAAATATTTTTTTAGTCGATTTACCCCCCCCCCCCCCCCATTAACAGATTTTAACAATAATCACAATTTTTTAACATTTCGGAAAGAAGATCACTGAAAAATAATTTTCACATCAAATGAACCTGATATTTCTCATATAAATTCAAAATTCCAACGCCGGAACTTCATTTGTGTATCCCTGATAAAAAGTTTAATTTTGTGGGAAACAATTTTTTATAATGGAACAACAAAATGTAGAACAGAAAATTCAGGAATTTGTCTCGATAGTTGAGGCAAGAAATCCGAACGAACCGGAATTTTTACAGGCGGTGAAAGAAGTTGCCGCTACCGTAATTCCGTTCATCATCACCAAAAAAGAATACAACGGAAAAAAACTCTTGGAGAGAATGACGGAAGCCGAAAGAATCATTATTTTCCGCGTTCCTTGGGTGGACGACAAAGGTGAAATCCAAGTCAATCGCGGCTACAGAATCCAGATGAACTCGGCGATTGGTCCGTACAAAGGCGGAATCCGTTTTCACCCGACCGTGAATTTATCTGTTTTAAAATTTTTAGCCTTCGAGCAAGTGTTCAAAAACTCGCTGACAACGCTTCCGATGGGTGGTGGAAAAGGCGGCGCAGATTTCGATCCGCAAGGAAAATCCGATATGGAAGTGATGCGTTTTTGCCAATCTTTTATGACGGAACTTTGCAAACACATCGGTCCCGAAACCGACGTTCCTGCCGGAGACATCGGCGTTGGAGCAAGAGAAGTGGGTTATCTTTTCGGACAATACAAAAGAATCCGCAACGAATTTACCGGAGTTCTCACCGGAAAAGGTTTGGCTTACGGCGGTTCATTGATTCGCCCTGAAGCAACAGGCTATGGCGTGGTTTATTTCTGCGAACAAATGCTCCGCACGATTGGGCAAGAAGTTGCGGGAAAAACTTTTACGGTTTCAGGTTTCGGAAACGTGGCTTGGGGCGTGGTGAAAAAAATCAATCAACTCGGCGGAAAAGTGCTTACGATTTCCGGTCCGGACGGCTACATCTACGATGAAGCGGGAATTAGCGGAGATAAAATAGATGCTCTTTTAGAACTTCGCGCTTCGGGAAACAATCGCGCCGAAGATTACATATTAAAATATCCGGAAGCAAAATTTTTCGCCGGAAAACGACCTTGGGAAGTGAAATGCGACGTGGCAATTCCCGCCGCTACACAAAACGAATTGAATTTAGACGATGCTAAAAATTTGGTGGCAAACGGCGTGATTTGCGTTACAGAAGCCGCAAATATGCCTTCTACTTTGGATGCCATCAATTATTTCTTGGACAATAAAATTTTATTCTCTCCGGGAAAAGCCTCCAACGCAGGCGGTGTAGCAACTTCCGGTTTGGAAATGACGCAAAATTCAATTCGTTTGAATTGGAGTTCCGAAGAAGTGGACGCGCGATTGAAAGAAATTATGATCGGTATTCACAAAGCGTGCAGAGACTACGGAAAAGAAGGAGACGGCTATGTGAATTATGTGAAAGGTGCCAATATCGCCGGTTTCGTGAAAGTAGCCGAAGCGATGCTTGCGCAAGGTGTGGTTTGATAAAAACCTATAAAAAAATAATTTGCCAATTTGAAAATAGGATAATTTTTAGATTGGCAAATTATTTTATATTTTATGCTTCAAAATCTATTTTCCCAAATATGTTTTCAAAATTTTACTTCTGGAAGTATGTTTCAAACGTTTGATGGCTTTTTCTTTGATTTGGCGCACGCGTTCTCTCGTCAAATCAAACGTTTCACCGATTTCTTCCAGCGTCATCGGATATTTTCCGTTCAGCCCGAAATACAATCTTACCAAATCCGCTTCTCTTTGAGTTAAAGTTTGCAAAGCCCGCTCAATTTCGGTTTGCAGAGATTCCAACATCAATATTTTATCCGGACTTGGAGATTCTCCGGAACGAAGAACGTCATACAAATTGGAATCTTCACCTTCAACTAACGGAGCGTCCATCGACAAATGTCTTCCGGAATTTTTCATGGATTCTTTGATATCCTCCTCGCTCATATCCAAAACTTCCGCCAATTCTTCTGCAGACGGCGGTCTTTCGTTTTCTTGTTCGAGGTGAGCGTAGGCTTTATTGATTTTATTAATGGAACCGATTTTATTTAAAGGCAATCTCACGATTCTGGATTGTTCCGCCAAAGCCTGCAAAATGGATTGGCGAATCCACCAAACGGCGTAGGAAATAAATTTAAAACCTCTGGTTTCATCGTATCTTCTTGCGGCTTTCATCAAACCGAGATTTCCTTCATTAATCAAATCCGGAAGTGAAAGTCCCTGATTTTGATATTGTTTGGAAACGGAAACCACGAAACGCAAATTGGATTTTATCAATTTTTCAAGAGCGGCTCTGTCGCCGGCGCGAATTTTTTGCGCTAATTCTACTTCTTCGTCGGCAGTGATGAGTTCCACTTTCCCGATTTCCTGCAAATACTTGTCTAACGATGCGGTTTCCCTGTTGGTAACCTGTTTGGTGATTTTTAATTGTCTCATTTATAAAATTTTCGCCCGATTTTTTCAGGCTCCATTTTTATATACGATAAAAATTAGGGAAAGGTTACACAGATTTAAAATAGCCAATTGATAAATTTGACGTACAATATACCTTGAGAAAACTTAATTCATAACTCTGTTAATGAGATGATTACATCTTTTCACGAAAAAAAATATCTGTATCGTTCAGATAATCGATTGAATTATTTGGTTATAGATAAATAGTTTTCAGATGCCGCCGAAAAGATAATAATTGTTTGGAATTTTAGATTTTGTAGAGATGGAAGCCAAAAAACTTGAAGATCGCCCTGTGAGAGAATGTTTAGATGAGTCATAAAATAATCGTCAAAAAAGATACTATTTCAGACAAATAAATTGCTTATTTTTAGATGAAATTTTTGTTTGAACTCAAAACTCAAAAACTTAAAAATGGATTTACGCGACCAACTGAAAAACCTTTTTCCCGATCACAAAGAACAAGATTTTGAAATATCCGAAAAAAAACCAACACAGAAAAATCCGCTTGTCTGTAAATATGAAAAAAAGGGACGAAACGGAAAACCGGTAACCATCATCGAAGGTTTTGAAGGCAGCGGTGAAGACTTGAAAAAAATAGCAAAAAAAATTAAAACGGCACTGGGAATCGGCGGTTCCGAGAAAGATGGAACCATCATTATTCAAGGAAATAATCGGGATAAAATTATGGAAATCCTGAAAAATTTGGGATACAAAACCAAGAGAGTCGGCGGTTGAAAAATCCTGAAAAAAAAATCTCTTAACTTTTCATCATTCTTCTATAGTCGTATGAAAAGTATTGCATTTCGCGAATATAATCTTATTTTTGCTAAAGGAGGCTGTCTCGAAAACACACAGATGACACAGATTTTGCAGATTTACACAGATATTTTTTTTCTATCAGAATGATACATTCAAAACCATGAATATACAAAACATTGAACCACAGGCTATTTGGAAAAATTTTTCGGCGCTGAATGCTATTCCGAGACCTTCCAAAAAAGAAGAAAAATCAACGGAATTTATCAGAAAATTCGGGGAGAATCTCGGATTGGAAACCGCTGTGGACGAAGTCGGAAACGTGATTATCAAAAAACCGGCAACTTCGGGAATGGAACATCGGAAATCCGTCATTCTGCAATCGCATTTGGATATGGTTTGCCAGAAAAATGCAGACGTGAATTTCGATTTTGAAACGCAAGGCATCGATATGGAAATCGCCGGAGATTGGGTGAAAGCGAAAGGAACCACTTTGGGTGCAGACAACGGCATCGGAGTTGCGGCAATAATGTCGATTTTAGAAAGTTCAAATATCGAACATCCCGCTTTGGAAGCACTGTTCACGATAGATGAAGAAACCGGAATGACGGGTGCTTTATCCCTAAAACCCGGACAACTTCACGGCGAAATTCTCCTAAATTTAGACACGGAAGAAGAAGACGAAATCGACATCGGTTGCGCCGGAGGAATAGACGTAACGGCGTTTTCTAAATATAATCTTGAAAATACAGGCGGAAAAATCGTGAAAATATCGGTTACCGGTTTGCAAGGCGGACATTCCGGAATGGACATCCACAAAGGTTTCGGAAACGCAAACGTGATTTTGGGAAGATTGCTCTACACCGGAATTGATGAAATTCAACTGATTTCCATTGACGGCGGCGGACTGAGAAACGCCATTCCGAGAGAGGCTTTTGCGATTTTCTCGGTGAAAAATTTTGCGGAATTTATGCAAAACGCAAACGCTTTGAAATCCGAAATTTTGGAAGAATTTGCAACGATTGAAAAAGATTTAAAAATTGAAATTAATGATTTTTCTACCGATGAAAAAGGAATTTCCACCGCCGATTCCAACAAAATAATTTGGGTTCTGAAATCGCTGCACAACGGCGTTTTCCGAATGAGCCCCGATGTTGAAAATTTGGTGGAAGCCTCTAACAACGTGGCGAGAGTGGAACTGAAATCCGGCGAATTGAAAATCCTGAATCTCTCGCGCTCTTCGGTGGAATCTACAAAAACGGCAGTGGCGGAACAACTGAAATCGGTTTGCGATTTGGCGGGAATTTCTGTGGAATTTAGCGGCTCGTATCCGGGTTGGAAACCGAAACCGGATTCGGAAATCGTAACATTAATGGAAAAAATTTATACCGAAAAATTTGGAAATCGGGCGCAAGTTGTGGCTTGCCACGCCGGTTTGGAATGTGGAATCATCGGCGCACACTATCCGAAAATGGAAATGGTGAGTTTCGGACCTACCATTCGCGGCGCACATTCGCCGGACGAAAAAGTGAATATCCCGTCGGTTCAAAAATTCTGGAGTTTTCTGAAAGAGATTTTGAAAAATATTCCTATTGTGTAGTTACCGCATGCCATGATCACACAAATCTCAAAAATTATTTTTTAGTCTCATTTAAGATGCCAAAAAACGCAATACTTCTTTTTGTATATAATTTAATGGACTTTGGAGGTTATATTTAAGAGTCTATTTAAATTTGAACATTCCGGATGATAAAACTATACCTACAGGAAAAATCCTGAAAAGGATAGCAAGATTGTAATGTTGAAAACTATTGTTTGATCAGGCTTTAGCCCGCTTTTTTTTTAATTTTCTTCTGTCAGCTTTAGCCAAAACTCTAAACCGTCTTGTTTATCTGACAAGGCGATCTCTTTGTAGAGTAATTTGAAAGATAATTTTTTCTTTCGGGATTTTTTTCAACCTTTATCACAGATGTTTGTAAAGAAATTGAAATCACATTAAGAACACACAAATCATTATTTATCATATATTTATAAAATTATGACCCCCTAAATGCCTCCTCTT
>JAITMJ010000119.1 GCA_031277475.1 Flavobacteriaceae bacterium | reverse complement strand
CTTCCGGCGTTGCTTCCGCAGAGATTGTTGAGAACCGGAGATTCTTGCCCGAATTTTTGCCGAAAAATTTCCAAAGAAATGTAAATTCCCGCTAATGACAGCACATTGAAAAGCGTTTCTTGCCACGAAAATTGCCAAAAAGAAAATGCCGAAATAGAAATAAAAAATAAAGCAAAAACAACAAAATCATTAAAAATTTTCTTTCCGCTTTGTTCTTCTTTTTTATCAAAAAGCAAGACGAAATTTTTAGAATTTTCCAAAAGTTCAGTTTGCGAAATTTTTTCTTCTTTCTCCGAAAACACACTAAAATCCGCACCGTTCTTTTTCACGAGCGCAAAATTATCTTTATAAATCGTGATAAATTCTTGCGGAAGTTCGTGCCAAAACTCTTTTTCCAACTCGTAAGCAGAATTTCCCACGCCCAAAAAATTCAGGGTATCGCTGAATGCTAATGCAGACGGATAGTTCGGGTGGGATTGGAATTGGAAGTGGAATTCTTGGGAATTTATATCGAGTTTTTCCAACAAGTAATGAAATCGCATTTTATTTCAATTCAATAGGATTTTTAGGACGCTGCATTTGTCGGGATAATTCTTTTTCGATGTTTTCCGGCTTTACGTTTTTATCAACTTGCAACAAATTTCCATCATTCAATAAAAGTGAATATCCCCGCTGTGTAATGTTCATACTTTTAATATTTTGCATTATATCATTGCTACCCTCATCTAGTAATTCGTTTAATTGTTTCTTTGTAATTTCTTTCTCCGATTTTTTATATTCCGGAATTCTTAAGGAAATATCTTTTTTTATTTGAACAATGCTGAAAATATGCTCTTTTTTTGTATCATATATTTCCACGATTAATCCGGGTAATCCGCAGAATTTGTAAGGACCGTCCGGAATAGGAATTTCATCCGTAAACCAAGCAATCCACTCTCTACCTTTGTATTCGGCGATGGCTTTTTTACAAACATAATCCGCAATTTTTTTGGTTTCATTTTCTATTTTCCAATCAGGTTTTTCGGTTTCGGTAATTTTCATTTTTATTCCCGAATAAACAATGTGAAACACCATGTTGTTTTCCGCTAAATCTTTGGTAATGTTGTAGATAAGATTAGGATTATATCTGGGAAAAGTTAATTTACTGAAACTGCTTTTATTTGCATTTTCAATCAAAGAATCTATTTGCACTTTTGCTTCACTATAAAAATTAGATTTTTTTTTGTTCATATCCACATCCAAAGTCATCATATCCACAACCAAAGAATCCTTTTTTGAAACGTCGGGAACAGAGGTGTATTGATACGAAAATCGGTATTGCGAAAACACAAAAAACGGACATAAAAATAGGGTTAGGAAAAAATATCTCATACAATAGAATTTTTACAGCAAAGTTAAAAAATTTCCCCCTGAATTGGGGGAAATTTATGAGTCATAGAGGATTCAAGATGCTGCAATATCTTCACAAGCACTTAGACAGCACGCTACGGTACTACAGTCCTTTTTATATACTCCATCACAATAACAAGCGAACGCTTTGTTTTTACCCCCGTTTACGTTTCTCAACTCATTTCTCGAAAGTTTTCTTAAATTTTTCATTTCGTTAAGATTTAAAATTAATAATAAATTTTTGATACACTTGTAATTTTTTCCGTACGCTAAAAAACTACGGGACAAAGATGTGGCAAGTTTTTTAACCCACAAAATTTTTTCTGCACTTTTACAATCGAAAAATGCACTTTTTTAACCTAAAATATTACTTTTACGATTTTTTTTGTATTTTCGTGAAAAATTTAGAATGGAAAACATTATTAAAAAGATACGCGTTACAAGGAAAAACAAAGGATTGTCCTACGAAAATATGGCAAAGGAATTACAGATTTCTCCTTCGGCATACCGAAAAATAGAGATGAACCAAAGTAAGCTTTCTGTGGAAAGATTGCTTAAAATAGGTGAAATACTTGAAATTCCCATTAATGATTTGCTCAGCGGAAACACTTCTCCTGTTTATAATCAAAACAATAATGATAATGCTACTTTTATAGGACATCAAGAGTTTGAGAATTATTATCAAGAAAACAAAGAAACTACTCACAAACTTGTTCAGGCATTGGAAAAAGAAATAGAACATTTGAAATCCGAGATAGAGTTTTTACGGGATATCGCAAAGAGTTAAAATCTATTTCCCACGCTCAAATTTTTACCACCACAGTGCTTAAACTAATTTGCGACAAAAAAATATTTTTGATTATATTCGCATTCTCAAACCCTTTCACCCATTCATCCTTTCCACCTTTCGTCCCTTCGTAAATTATGAAAGACGTTTTAGAAAACATAGAACTCCGCTCCGAAAGCGTTCAAGACATTCTCACGAGTCCGCCGCATTGGATGATTCGCTGGGGAAATACCGTGATTTTCTTGATTTTGCTAATGATTTTAGCACTGAGTTATTTCATCAAATATCCCGAATTTGTACCCGCACCGATTGTGGTAACTTCGCAAAATCCGCCGGAAAAAATACAGGCGAGAATCAATTCTAAAATCGAAAAAATATTTATTAAAGATCATCAAAAAGTAAAAGAAAACGATGTTTTGATGGTGTTTCAATCCTCCGCAAATTACAGCGATGTTTTAAAATTGAAAACGATAATAGATTCTATTTCAGCGAAATACATTTCCGATTTTCCGATTTCCGAAGTGTCGAATTTTAAATTGGGCGAACTCCAAACCGATTACAACGCTTTTGCAAAAGCACTTCAAGACGAGGAATTGTTTACGCGGTTGCAACCTTACGCTCCGGAAAATCTTGCCGCCGTTCAAAGCATTTCCGAATACAAAAACCGAATTTCCACGCTTCGCCAACAATTAAAATTGGAACAAGCAAAATTGGATCTCACGCAAAAAAATTTCGAACGCTCCGAACTGCTTTTTAATCAAGGCGTGATTTCCAAAATGGAATACGAAAGCGAAAAAATCAACTTGCTTCAGCAGCAGCAAAACCTTGAAAACCTGAATCTTTCGCTTTCGCAAATGCAAGAGGCAATCGCCAATCTGAACAAAACCAAAAGCGGAACCGCCATCAATACGGAAAAAGATAAAATCAATTATTCCTCGCAAACGCTGCAACTTTTTGAGCAGTTGAGAAAATCGCTAAAACAGTGGGAACAAAACTATCTCATCATTTCCTCGACAGACGGAACGGCGAGTTTTCAGCAGTTTTGGGGCGAAAATCAATTCGTGAAAACGGGCGATGTTTTGCTTTCCGTTTTGCCTGAAAATCAGAGTGTTTTAGCCGGACGAATGCAAATTCCTGCCGTTAATTCGGGAAAAGTGAAAGTTGGTGAAAAAGTTTTAATCAAGTTGGACAATTACCGCTTTCAAGAATTTGGAATCGTGGAAGGAAAAGTTCAAAATATCTCTCTCACGCCCGACAGCGACGGCAATTATTATGTGGACATCCTATTGCCGAAAGGTCTGAAAACGTCTCACAACAAAACCCTCGCTTTCGACAAAGAACTCAAAGGAAACGCCGAAATCATCACCCAAGATTTGCGCCTAATCGAAAGATTTTTCTACCAAATTCGGGAGCTGTTGGGATATCAGGTTTGATTTTAGCAATAGATTTTCAAACTTCAAATTTTTAAACAACATAAATTTACAACCCGCAAAAAAGCCAACACTTCGACAGGCTCAGTGTGACAGCAAAAAGCAAGAAGCCAAAAGTCAACCGCCGCTCACAACCTCTCATCCTCTATTTCATCTACAATTTCGGGATTCAGCAACGTGGAAGTATCTCCAAAATTGGAGAAATCGCCTTCGGCAATTTTCCTTAAAATTCGGCGCATAATTTTTCCGGAACGCGTTTTTGGTAAGCCGGAAACGAATTGTATTTTGTCTAATTTCGCAATCGGACCAATGGTTTCGGTGATCAGTTGGTTGATTTCTTTTCTCAGATTTTCTTTGCATTATGTGAACAAGCAGTATTTTATTTTTCCAAACGCTCTATTTTTTCTTTTAATTGAGCGTTTTCTTCTTCTAATTTTCTGGTATATTTCTGTTGGTTTTCCCAAATAGAAAGCGGGATGTTGTAATTTACAACAGAATTTACATTTCCGGTAGCTTGATCATTAAAGATAAATATTTGAGATTCTTCCGGTGCATCAAGTTCTTCTAAAGGAACATTCAGTTCTCTTGCCATTCTTTTCCATTCCGGCATTGTGAATTTGGCAAGTCCGTTTTCTTTTCTACTGTAGTTGGATTGAGTCATCCCGACCATTTTGGCGAATTCATCTTGCGAAAGCCCTTTTTCCATACGAACTTGTTGTAGTTTTGTTTTTACCATCGAGAAGAAATATTATGATAGCAAATATAAGAAATACTTTTTATGCAAAATTATGCGTATATATTTACATAAAATTTGCATAAAATTTTTGCATTTGTTTGAAATTTCCTTATTATGTTTGTCCCGTAGTTTTTTAGCGTACGGAAAAAATTACAAGTGTAATTCAATTAATATTAACTTTTAAATTTTAAGAAAATGCAAAATTTAAGAAAACTTTCGAGAGAAGAGTTGAAAAAAGTAGATGGAGGGAAAATAATGCAGGATGAAAAACCTTGTGGGTGTGTAGCAGCAATGTGTTCAGGAAACGGTAGAGATGGAGATTCTTATTGTTCGGGAACTTGTTGCTAATCAAGTAAAAAGATTCCGGTAGTGGTATTTCCATTGTCGGAATATTTTTTTTATTAATTATGGAAAATAATCTTATCATATTAAATAAATATTTAAAAAAGAACGATATACATATTGATATTGATGAATTGCAGTATCAATTGATGTCGCATCCGGAATTTCCGAGTTTGTTGTCTTATTCCGATACGCTTCATTTTCTCAATGTTGACAATTCCGTATATAAAATTGAAAACGAGCAGATAAAATTTTTGCCCACCGAATTTATATTTTATAATGATGGCAACTTTACCATAGAAAAAAAAGAAAAACCATCCGAAAATTTTCTTAAATCCGAGAAAATTGTTTTGATTGCTAATAAATCAGACAGCAATAATGAGAAAAAACAATATTCTAATATTTCGAGATATCTGATGATTCTACTTGTAGGAATTGCAGTATTATTCCTAAATACTTCTTACTTTTTACTCAATTTAATCTTTATAGTTTTTTCCTTATTTGGCTTGTTTCTCGCTTTTGAAGCATACAAGAAAACCCACGGAAAAGGAACAATAATACCAATTGGCGTATGTAAAAGCAAGGTTTTAAACACCGATTGCGATTATGTGTACAACACAAAAAAGTGGAAAATATTCGAATACATTGATTTATCCGAAATTTCATTAACATTTTTCTTTATTCAAACGGTTTCAATTGTTGTGCTTACATTGTATGGTGATTTGAATTTTTATTATTTCATTTATTATTACTTTTGTTTTTCTTTTGTTCCGGTATCACTAATGTCATTATATTATCAAATCTTTGTCGTAAAAAAATTATGTCCGATATGTATTGGTATAATCGTTTTGATTTACGGGCAATTTTTAAGTTTGATATTATTACGCGGTCATTTAGATTACAATATAAATTGGGATTCTTTGGTAATATTTGTAGTATTTGCTTTTGTTGCGATATATCTTTTATTGCTGGCAAGAAATAAATTCAATCGAGATAAAAAAATAAGAGAAGAATACATCGGTAATTTAAGATTTAAAAGAAATTTTGCCTTTTTTAAGAATAATTTGAATATTCAGAAAAAGACAATTGGTAATGATTCTTTACATTCTTTTGATTTCGGCAATCTTTCTTCGAATTTTGCTTTAATATTGGTTACAAGCCCTTTCTGTAAATATTGTAAAGAATTTTATCCGGATTTTTTAAAACTTTATGACAAATATTCTGATGATATACTTTTTCGTGTAGTTTTGGATTTTGATGCCGACAATCCGATGAAAACTTCCACACCAATATACGAAGAATTAACGAAAATTTATATTAATTCTGAAGATAAAAAAGTATTTTTAACCGCACTAAATGAATGGTATTCCGTGAGAAATAATAATGATAAAATAATTCAATGGAAAAACCAATATTCCAACCTGTTCAATAAGAATAGCGAGGCTAAATCAATTTTAGAAAATCAGGAAAAATGGCATAAAACCAATTATGTGCATTACACACCGGATATTTACATTAATGAATATCACTACCCTACGGAATATCAAAGAACGGAATTAGAATATTTTATATCAGAAATGTTAGTTGAAAATTAAATAGTTATGAAGTATATTTTATTTTTATTTTTTGGAACTTTAATGTTTTCACAAAATCACAGATTTATTTACGAAGTTTCCTACAAAAAAGATTCTTTATCCGCCGATATTACAAAAGAAAATTATCACTTGGATATTGATGTAGACGGAATAATGTATTACAACAGAATGTATTACATCAATGATTCTTTGTTTACAACGAAAAAAGAATATGGCTTTGGCGGATTCAAATTGACATCATTTATCACAAAAAAATCAAAAGAAGAAACCTATCATAATTATGAATATATCGGTGATGTTAATTTTTATGAAATAACAGGAATTCCCGAACAAAATTGGAAACTTGGTGACAGCATCAGAATATTCAATGGTTTCAAAGTTCAAAATGCAACTGCGGAATTTGGCGGTAGAAAATGGACGGCGTGGTTTTGCAATAATATTCCCTTTCCTTACGGTCCGTATAAATTTCACGGATTGCCGGGATTGATTATGGAACTCGAAGACACCAAAGGAGATTATCATTTTGAAGTTATCAAAAGTGAAAATCACTACCCGAAATATGAACGCTTTTCGCTGGAAAATTCAATCTCTCGCTCGATTCCTATCAATCAAAAAAAATTAAACAAACTAAAAATTGAGTTGTATGAAAATCCTTTTAAATATGTATTAAACGGTCAATTGGAAATTCCCGAAGGGCAAAAATTGATGTTGGACGACGGCACAATTTTGTCTAAATCGGAATTAAAACCTGCCGAGAAAAGAGAGCGGGAAAAAATGAAAGCTGATAACAATCCGATAGAATTGGATAAAGCCGTGAAATATCCCGATTAATTTTTTTCAGACTTTGAAAAATCGAGGAATCTCGTTTTAAGAACGAGACCGATTCCAATAATTAAAAGAGACAAAAAAGAATAAAGACGAAAGCCAAAAGCCAATCGCTAAAAGCCAATCGCCAATCACAACCTCTCATCCTTTATTTCATCCACAATTTCGGGATTCAGTAGCGTAGAAGTATCTCCAAAATTGGAGAAATCACCTTCGGCAATTTTCCTTAAAATTCGGCGCATAATTTTTCCGGAACGCGTTTTTGGCAAGCCGGAAACGAATTGTATTTTGTCTAATTTCGCAATCGGACCGATGGTTTCGGTGATCAGTTGGTTGATTTCTTTTCTCAGATTTTCTTTGTTTCGTTCTTCGCCGGTTTCTTTCAGAATCACAAATCCGTAAAGCGCATTTCCTTTGATGTCGTGCGGATAGCCTACAATCGCAGATTCCGCAACCGCCGGATGAAGGTTGATGCTGTCTTCAATCGGTGCCGTTCCTAAATTGTGTCCGGAAACGATGATGATGTCGTCCACGCGACCGGTAATTCTATAATACCCGACTTCATCCCGCAATGCGCCGTCGCCGGTGAAATATTTTCCCGGAAATGTGGTGAAATACGTTTCTTTATACCGTTGATGATCGCCCCAAATTGTTCTCGCAATTCCGGGCCACGGAAAACGAATGCATAAATTTCCGTCCACCTGATTTCCCATAATTTCGATGCGGTTTTCATCCATCAAAACCGGTTGGATTCCGGGCAGCGGAAGTGTGGCGTAAGTTGGTTTTGTAGGCGTAACGAACGGAATCGGGGAAATCATAATTCCTCCGGTTTCGGTTTGCCACCAAGTATCTACAATCGGACATTTTTTATGCCCGACATTATCGTTGTACCAATGCCAAGCCTCGTCGTTAATCGGTTCGCCGACTGAACCAATCACTCTTAAACTCGACAAATCGTGTTTTTCTACCCATTCGTGGCTTTCTTTGGCGAGCGAACGAATGGCGGTCGGCGCCGTATAAAATTGTGTAACTTTATGTTTTTCAATCACTTCCCAAAATCTGTCGGGTTCGGGATAAGTTGGAATTCCTTCAAAAATCACAGTTGTGGCTCCGTTCAGAAGCGGACCGTATAAAATGTAGGAATGTCCCGTAATCCAGCCGATATCCGCCGTACACCAATAGATGTCGTTTTCTTTATAATTAAAAACATTTTTAAAAGTGTATGCCGTATAAACCATATATCCGGCGCAAGTGTGCAACATTCCTTTGGGTTTTCCGGTGGATCCGGAAGTGTAGAGAATGAACAGCGGATCTTCGGCATCCATAATTTTCGTAATGAAATTTGCCGATGCTTTTTCAGTTAAATCGCTTAACCAAAGGTCTCTTTCGGGTTTCATCACGACTTCCGAGCCGGTTCTTTTTACCACGAGAACATTTTTTACGGTCGGGCATTTTTCTACGGCTTCATCTATTATTCCTTTTAAATCCACGGATTTGTTGCCGCGAAAACTTCCGTCTGACGTGATGATGATTTTCGCTCCGCAATCGTTCACGCGGGATTCTACGGCTGTCGCAGAAAATCCTGCAAAAATTACGGAATGCACGGCTCCCATTTTTGCGCAAGCCAACATAGAAATCGCCAATTCGGGAATCATCGGGAGATAAATGCAAACGCGATCGCCTTTGGAAACGCCCAATTCTGCGAGCACATTTGCCATTTTGTTTGTTTCTTCGTAAAGTTCGCGATAGGAAATATGTCGGGCATTTTCGTCGGGATTGTTCGGTTCCCAAATGATGGCGGTTTTTTCTGCGCGTTCGGCGAGGTGTCTGTCTAAACAGTTTTTCGTGATGTTTAATTTGGCGTTTTTAAACCATTTGATGTTGGCTTCTTCCATATCGAAATCCACGACTTTCGTCCAGCGTTGATACCAAATAAAGTTTTCATCGGCGATTTTGTCCCAAAATTTTTTAGGATTTTTAATGGATTTTTTATACTGTTTAAAATAATCCGGCAGGTCTGAAATGGTGTAGTTCATAATTTTTGCTTTTTTGCGATTGGCTCTTTAATTTTTATTAGTCTCAAATATAGTTAAAACTATGCACTTTAGTGCATTTCAGTTTCTAAAAATGTGATCTTTGTTGGGAGTTGTCACTTTTGATAGGATTTGGTTTTTGGGGTACCGGAAATATTACAGATTCGATATTATCTGAATATTTGGAGCATCATTGTAATCCGACAGATGAAGATAAGAGCAATTTTATCGTGGAGTAAGGAACGTTCGAATCGTGGACTTTAGTCCACAAAACTTTTTTAAAGGAATCGGCGAATATCCTTCGGATTTGGCTTTAATGTATTGATTAGGTTTGCATGGTATCCCAAGTTTGGGGAACTATGTTTTTAATCTTTTTTAAGGTTTTTGAAATCTCGAAAAGTATATTTTGTGCCATACGAAAATCGCTTTTCAAGTGTCCGATAATCGGTTCGATTGCGGCTCCGGTTTGGTATTTGTGACGTTTCGTTTGTTTTTGATACCGTGTGTCCGATTTTTTCGGTGTCGAAGTCAGGAAATTTAAGAATATTTATTGATTTTTTCGATAGAAAAAGTGTTTATGTAAAGTTCATGGTTCAAAAACTCAAGGCTCTTTCGTTTTGACAAAGTTTGTCAAAGTTGCAGGTTTTCGGTGAACTCGATGCGATATGAAAACTTTTTATTCAGAAATTTGAAACAATTAAAAGAAACAATTCGCAGAACGTTGTGCATTACGTCTCTACGAATTGTATTTATGGTGTTCGTGATATAAATACACGAACTATTAATGAGAAGTCATTAAAATATTGTCTCTTAAAGATTTTTCACTTCGCTTGCCAAATCTTGCAACACTTTTTTGGCATCGCCGAAAAGCATGGAAGTTTTGGGTCGGAAAAACAAATCGTTTTCGATTCCGGCATAGCCCGGTTTCATACTTCGTTTGTTTACAATCACCGTTTTGGCTTGCTCTACATCCAATATCGGCATTCCGTAAATCGGTGAAGACGGATCGTTTTTCGCTGCGGGATTCACAACATCGTTGGCTCCCAAAATCAGCACGACATCGGTGGTCGGGAATTCTTCGTTTGCTTGATCCATTTCTAAAAGTTTTTCATAAGCCACGTCGGATTCCGCCAAAAGTACGTTCATGTGTCCGGGCATACGTCCGGCAACAGGGTGAATGGCGTATTTCACTTCTACACCTTTGCTTTCCAACAGTTTTTCCAATTCGTGGCAAGCGTGTTGAGCCTGCGCTACGGCTAATCCGTATCCGGGAACAATCATCACTTTGTTTGCATAACTCATCAATACTGCCGTGTCGCTCAGAGTGATTTCTTTCACAGTTCCTTGATCTTTATTTCCTGCGGATGCAGATTTGTTTCCTCCGCCAAATGAACCGATGAGTACATTGGTGAGCGAACGATTCATCGCGCGGCACATTAAAATCGTTAATAATGTTCCTGCTGCTCCTACGAGAATTCCGCCGGTGAGCATCACTTTGTTATCGTAGATAAATCCGCCGCAA
The DNA here is from genome assembly GCA_031277475.1 of Flavobacteriaceae bacterium. Classification (GTDB taxonomy): domain Bacteria; phylum Bacteroidota; class Bacteroidia; order Flavobacteriales; family Weeksellaceae; genus JAITMJ01. The sequence goes on along the minus strand of JAITMJ010000119.1, from coordinate 15,475 downwards.
GCCGCTGCTACTCCGGTGAAGGAATTGAGCAATGAAATCACGACCGGCATATCTGCGCCGCCGATGGGCGATACGAAAAATAATCCGTAGATGATGGCTAAAGCAAATATGGCGTAGAACAGCCACGAACTTTCGGGAGTGAAACTGATGGAAACGTATGCCGCCAACGCTACGATTGCGATCAATATGAGGATGTTGATGATGTGTTGTCCGGGAAATGCGATGTCTTTTACGCGTCCGTCTAATTTTCCCCAAGCAATCATACTTCCTGCAAAAGAAACCGAACCGATGACGAGCCCTACTAAAATAATGGCTAAAAATCCTGCGTGAACTTCGCCGGAATGTTTGATTAAATGATCAAATTCCACAATGGAAATGAGCGCGGCACACAAACCGCCCATTCCGTTGAAAAGGCTTACCATTTGTGGCATTGCAGTCATTTTTACTTTTTTTGCGACTAAAGTTCCGACTACGGAACCGATGACTATTCCGGAAAAAATCCAGATGTAATTGGTGAGTTTTTTGTCTGTTCCGTCTTCATTATAAGAATATAAAAAGATGGTGCCCAGAATGGCGATGGTCATTCCGGCGGCTGCAACTAAATTTCCGTTGCGCGCCGTCGCCGGATTTGATAACATTTTTAATCCGAGAATAAAGGTTACACTTCCGATTAAATAACAAATGGTGAGAATATCTAACATATAACAATTTTTTTTTTAAATTAACTAAATAAAAACTAAATACTAAACTTTTAAAAACTAAATTCTAAATTCTAAAAACTAAATATTGAATTAAAAAACTAAACTTTTAAAAACTAAAAACTAAATATTGGAATTCTAAAAATTAAAAACATTAACTTTCTAATTTTCTGAGAATTGCGGCGAATATTAAAACTAATTGACCGGCTTCCGAGATTAAATCTTGTCTCGTTATTTCTAAATCTGTTCTTTCATATAATAAAAGATGTTTTAACCAATATGCAGATTCTTTTGCTTCTTTTTTACTGATTCTGATTTTCATCTTTTTATCCTTACTTCCTAAACTGTCATTTGCTTCAATGTAATTTGAGCCGACAGAACCTGCGGAACGAATTAATTGCTTTATATATTCCGCATTGATAATATCTTTTTTTAATAAACTACAAAAATCTCTAACCGACAAGGAAAATTTTTCAGTTCGTTCTTCTAAACCGGAATATTTACTATTACTATTTTCCAAACCTCAATTTTTTTTTAGTTTTTAGACTTTAAATATTAGTTTTTATCCGGGGGTTTTATTTTTTCTTCTTTTTAAACATTTCAAGCATACGGTCTGTAACTACAAATCCGCCGACAACATTCAGTGTGCCTACAATCACGGCGAGAAAGCCTAATATTAAAGCCAAATAATTGTCGCTTTCGGCTTTTCCCATCACAATGATGGCACCGATGATAACTACCCCGTGAATGGCATTGGCGCCGCTCATCAAAGGAGTATGCAATACGCTGGGTACGCGTCCGATTACTTCTATTCCAACGAAAATCATTAAAATCACAATGTAAATGATTTGCTGGTTTGTTGTGATCCATTCTAACATAAGTATTGATTTAATTTATGAATTATTATTTTGTTCTTGTTTTTGTTTCAAATTTCCATTTAGTCTGTTAATCAGCGAAAGACAAAAGTGCCACAACTTGCGGCGGAATCAATCGCATCTTTTATTTTTAGTTGTCATTATAATGTCCATAAGCAGAAAGCAGTAATACAATCACTTTTTCATTATCTATCATATAAATAAGGCGATGTTTCCCAGAAATTCTTCTTGACCATTGTCCGGCTCTATCGCCTAATAATGGTTCGGGTTTTCCCGTACCGATTGTTGGATGTTCCGTCAATTCTAAAAGCAATGCTGCCAATTTTTTTAATGCTTTAATATTGCCAAACTTGCGTAATTTTTCAACATCTTTTTCAAAATCGGGAGTACGGATTAATTTATATCTTTTCATATCAATCCAAGAAAAGAATTAATATCCTCAGCAGCCAATTCTTTTACGTTTCCATTTTTGTAATCTTCAATGCCCCGGTCTAACTTGGCGTACATTTCTTCTTTAGTCATATAGACATCGTTTGATTCGGGAATAGATTCGCCTAAATCTACAATCTGAAAAAATCTGTTTTTTCTTTTTATTATAACTCTTTGTTCATTAGCAATTTCAAAAAATTTACTTTGATTTTGAGTTAATTCTCGTGTACTTATTACTAACATAATGATATCATTTTTGATTTTATTTTGTTCGCAAAAATACCGCTTTATTTTGTAACATTCTTATTTTATATTTCTTAATTAAAGTTTGTCAAAATGTTTTTTTTTCAAAACGCAACCTCTGTACCGTGGGTCATAATTTCATGGACAAACGGATTAGAAGGTTCAAATTCTCGTTCTCTAAAAGGATGAGGCTCTATACGAGAATCTATTTTCCTTGTGAGTTTCATTAATTCTACTTGCCGATCTATACGATTGGCATAGTCCGAAAATACTACTGCAATATCAATGTCGCTATCTTCACGAGGCGTACCTTTTGCGTAGGAACCAAAAAGAATCATTTTCTTGAAATTGAAACTATTCTTTAATGTTGCCGCGTATTTTTGTGCGATATTTAAAGCATCTGTTTTATTGTCCATATTGTTTGTGGTAAATACAGTTTTTCCATTGCGATAATTTCTTGCTTCTTGTACTGCATTGATATTGCGTTAAAGAATCGAGATTTTGAAATTACCCCAACATTCTTTCGTGAACAATTTTTCCGTCGTGTGTGATGCAGGCACCTTTTACCAATTCATCTTCCCAATTGAGATTGAGATTGCTTTCTTTGTCAACAATCAGTTGCAAAAAATTCAAAATATTTTTTCCGTACAGTTTGCTCGCATCGGAAGGCATTGTAGCTTGTAGATTGCTGTTGCCTACAATCGTAACGCCGTTGTGTACAATGGTTTCATCGTTTTTTGTAAACGGCGTATTTCCGCCTGTTGCCGCAGCAAGGTCAATGATGACGGATCCGTTTCGCATCGAGTTGAACATTTCTTCGGTAACGAGAATCGGTGCTTTTTTGCCCGGAATTTGCGCGGTAGTAATCACAATATCGGATTTGGCGATACTTTCGGCGATTCTTTGTTGCTGTTTTTGTTTGTAATCTTCCGTTTGTTCTACGGCGTAGCCGCCTGCTTTGCTGGCGTCGGCAGCACCTTCCACTTCAATAAATTTCGCGCCCAAACTTTGTACTTCTTCTTTTACTGCCGGTCGCGTATCAAAAACTTCTACCACCGCTCCGAGCCGTTTTGCCGTAGCAATGGCTTGCAAACCTGCAACACCGGCACCGAGTATCAGCAATTTTGCCGGAGCAATACTTCCTGCTGCCGTCATAAACATAGGAAAATATCTGCCGTAAACATTAGCGGCGGTGAGTACGGCTTTATATCCTGCGATATTCGCCTGCGAACTCAAAACGTCCATCGCTTGGGCGCGTGTGGTTCGGGGCAACATATCCAACGAGAAAGTCGTGATGTTTTTTTCCGCTTGATTTTGCATTTTTTCCTTGCCGGTCAATGGCTGAAAAACGCCGATTAGGATTTTCGATTTTGCGGTTGCGATATCCGTATCTTGAAGCGTATGAATGGCGAGAACCACGTCGGAATCGTTTAAAACTTCATTCCTGTTTTTCAGTTGTGCGCCTGCGTTTTGATAATCGGCATCGGATGCAAATGCTTTTTCTCCGGCTCCGTTTTCGATAAGAACGGTGATGTTTTTTTTAGTAAGCGTTGCCACAGCTTCGGGCAACAATGAAACTCTGGTTTCAAATGCGGGTTCTTTTAATACTCCAATTGTCATGCACGTAGAAATGATTGATGAATTGGGGCAAATATACGAAAATAAATGCTGAGAATAAAATTGAAATTCGGAAATAAAGAAGCAATCTGCAGGTGTTTATCGAAAACGTGATAAAAATCATCCGTTTTTAATGTCTTTGACGTGGATGATTTTTGGTTGCCGAGCTGAGCTTGTCAAAGCCCGATATAATTTTTTCTTTTCCAAGGTCCATTTTAATTTAAAAATTATGAAATTTTTTCGTCAAATCAATATATTCCGACGAATATTTTTTCGATTTTTCCCTCACTACAAAATCCGTTTCGGCTGTGTGCGATTTTTGTTTTGAAAATTCCAAAATCAAACGCTTTGTTTTTCCGCCTTCAATACCGATGATGTTGATTTTCCGAATTAAATAAAACTGAAATTCTTCGGCAATTTCAATGAATTTTTTGTAGGATTCGTTTGGAACAATCACCGAAAAAACACCCGTTTCGGAAAGGTGTTTTGCCGCGCCGGAAATCAAATCTCGAAAATCGAGTTCCAAAGTTTGCCTCGCCAAAACGTTTTTTTTGGAAGCATTAATGTCAAAATACGGCGGATTGGAAACGATGAAATCAAAGGTTTCTTGCGGATTAAAAGTTTTAAAATCCTGATGAAACGATTTCAATCTCGTTTTAAACGGCGAGTTTTCAAAATTCCGAGAAGCGAGTTTGCAAGCGTGTTCATCAATATCTATCGCGGAAATTTTTGCCGCCGGATTTCTTTGAGCGATCATTAATGAAATTAATCCCGTTCCCGAACCGATTTCTAAAATATTTTTCGCTTTTTCACAACTGCACAAAACGCCGAGCAAAACGCCGTCTGTTCCCACTTTGAAAACTTTTTCGGATTGCAGAATTTCGAATTGGCGGAAACGGAATTTTTGCGGTTGGTGGTCGGCTATTGGCATTTGGCTTTTTTGTTTAAGATTTAAAGTTCAAGGTTCAAGGTTCAAGATTCAAAGTTTAAAGTTTCGTCTTTTTTCCCATTTTTAGTAACTTTAGCGACCAATGTGACGTTTATCCTTCTTAAAAAACTTTAAACCTTAAACTTTAAACAAATCTCAACCTCTCAGACATTCGCCGGCAGCGAAATCGTAAATTCGGTGCCGATTTCGGGTGTGGATTTCACGGAAATTTCGCCTTTGTAATCTTCCGTCATTTTGCGAACCATCGTCAAGCCAAGCCCCATTCCGGAATTTTTTGAGGTGAAATTCGGCTCGAAAATTCGCTCCAAAATCTCGGAAGAAATCCCCGTTCCGTTGTCTTTAACTATAATATTAATCCGCTTGTTGGTTTGTTCCACATTAATGTCAATCACCAAATCTCGCCCGGGAAATTCTGCTTGTTTTGCATTGGTTATCAGATTGGTAATGATGCGGTTAAGGTAAATTTTGTCCATATAAATCATCACTTCGTTTTTATCGGAATGCAGGAAAATGTTATCATTATTGAAAACTTCGATGATGGTGGAGATTTCTTCGTTTAAATTAAAGATTTCGTTGTGTTTTTCGGGGAGTTTTGCAAATTCCGAAAATGCGCTGGCAACGGCGGCTATCAAGTCGATTTGGTCGATCATTGTCGCGCTCATTTTTTCTACTTTTTCGGTGATGTTCGGATCTTTGGGATCAAATTTTCTTTCAAAATTTTGAATGGTGAGTTTCATCGGCGTGAGCGGATTTTTCACTTCGTGCGCTACTTGTTTCGCCATTTCTCGCCAAGCGCGTTCGCGTTCCGTGTGCTGCAAGCGTTCTTTTTGTTTCTGAATTTGCAAAACCATTTTGTTGTAAGCCTTCACCAGATTTCCGAGTTCATCGTTTTGGTAATAGCGAATCGGCTGAAAATCTTTGTCGAACAACGCAAGCCGTGTCATTTTTTCGGAAAATTTAGACAAAGCATTGGTCAGGTTTTTGGAAATAATCCAACTGAGCAATAAACCGAATGCTACGATGAAAATATCTATAAAAACAATGTAAATCAAGTATTTATTGAAAACTTTTAAATAGGCGGAATCATTATGATAATACGGAAAATAAACCACGGCGATTGGCTCTAACATATTGTTTTTCAGGATGATATACGAGGAGGTAACGTTGCTTTGAGTTTTTTCGTCGAAATTGGTTTTGTCGATTCTTTTGTCGGAAGCGAGCGTTTGTTTCAGGATTTCGGAAGGGATTTTTTTTTGGTTCACCAAATTCGGTTCTTTGTTGGAAATCAAATAATTACCTTTTAAATCGTAAAGAATAATGTCTTGTTTATTGATGTCCGAAATTTCAAAGATTTCATTTTGTAGCGTTTTCGGCAAATCTTCGGTTTGAATTTGCGTGCTGCTGACGGCATAATCCAACGCCGCCATCATTGCTCGGAGTTTTTTCTGCATTTGCGTTTGGCTTTCTTCTGTGGCGTTGCTGCGCAAAATGTAGAACGACAGCACGCCCGATCCCAAAATGCTCAGGATGCAAATCAGCATAAAACCGGTAAAGATTTTATTGCGAAGGCTGTATTTTTGGTGGGTTTTCATTTTTGAGTTACGAGATACGAGGTTCGGGGTTTAAAGTTCAATATAAAAAAACTTTGTCAAAGATTTTTAACTTTGACAAAGTGTTAGTCTGTGTTTTCATTGCAATTTGATGTGATTTTGGGGGTTTTACCGATGTTGTTTTCGGTTACATATTTTTGGATTTTTTCTATTTCGTTTTCATCGCAACAAATAAAAGTGAGGTTTGGGTTGTTAATAAAATTATATCCGGCAATACTCATAGCCGTTAGAAAATTTTTGTTAAATCCATTTTGCATATATAAGGAAACAAGATGATTATCAGAACATTTTAAATTTTCTAAATTGGTATTTTTAGAAATATTTAAAATTGTGAGTTGATTAGCGTAACAATCTATGCCCCTCAAATTAAGATTGTTAGAAAAATCCAATGAAGTAAGTTGATTATTGCTGCAATCTACACCTTGTAAATTAGTATTTTTAGAAACATCCAACATTGAAAGTTGATTCGAAGAACAATTTAGAGCGATTAAATTAATATTGTTAGATATATCCAACGATGTAAGTTGATTTTCACTACACCATAATATTTTTAAATTAGTATTTTCAGAAATATCTAACGAAGTAAGCTGATTATCATAACACGTTAAGTGTTCTAAATTGATGTTTTTTAAAACATCTAAACCTGTAAGTTGATTAGTTTCACACCATAATTCTTTTAGGTTAGTATTTTTAGAAACATCCAACATTGTAAGCCGATTCCATGGACATTTTAATATTTGCAAGTTAACATTTTTGGAAACATCCAGCGTAGAAAGTTGATTAAGAGAACATTCTATAAATTCCAAATTGGTAAAATGTTCAATCCCGTTTAGAGAAAAAATATTTTGATGACCGATATCCAATTTTCTAACCGTCTTAGCTTCATCTTTTGAAATCTCACCATCGTTGTTTGTATCAACTTTTCTATAAATCAACGCTTTTTTAAAATTCTTGTCTTCAAATTTTATGTTTTGGGCGCAAATGCCCCCTGTCCCCCAAAGAGGGAAAATGGTCAGAATTAATATGATTTTTAAATTGTTCAATTTTCTTATATTTTGTGTTTCTTAAACCTTCAAGGTTTTGGAAACCTTGAAGGTTTCAATTTTTCAATATTTCAATCCTTCCATCTTTCCATCATCAATCCCGCCACATATTTCCCGATAATATCAAATTCCAGATTCACTTTGTCGCCGATTTTCAGATATTTCATATTCGTAAATTCCCAAGTGTAAGGAATTATAGCCACAGAAAATTTCCCGATTTCGCTCTTGGCAACCGTCAGGCTGATGCCGTTCACCGCAATCGAACCTTGCGGAACCGTGATGAAATTTCCTTCGGAATCGTATTCAATGCCGATTAAAAAACTGCCGTTTCGATTGTCAATGGAAGTTATTTTTCCCGTTTTATCAATATGCCCCTGAACGATATGTCCATCCAATCTTCCGCCGATTTTCGTGCAGCGTTCCAAATTTACAACCGTTCCGATTTCCCAATTTCCGAGTTCGGTTTTTTCTAAAGTTTCCTGAATTGCCGTTGCAACGTATTGATTATCAATAATTTTAATTACCGTCAAACAACAGCCGTTGTGCGCCAAACTTTGGTCAGGTTTTAATTCTTCGGCGAAAGAACAACCGATAGTGAAATCTATATTATTTCCTTTTTTTTCGATTTTTTCAACTTTCCCGACCGCTTCAATGATTCCCGTAAACATAATTTTGCTAAATTTGTGAAGTTTAAACTTTAAACCAAAATGTGTGAGATTTCGACTTCGCTCAATCTGACACATTTTGTCGCACTGAACTTGTCACACTGAGCGAAGTCGAAGTGTTAAACTTTAAACACCTTGAATTTTAAAAATCAAAGATAATCAAAAATGAGTCCAAAACAACATAAAGTAAAAGTAGGAATTTCGGTAGGAGATTTTAACGGAATCGGTCCCGAAATCATTATGAAAGCCTTGAAAGACAAAAATATAACAGATTTTTTTACACCGATTATTTTCGCATCGGGAAAACTTTTTGCCTATCAAAAAAATATTTTCAAACTGAATCACAATTTCAATTATATTCTGGATCCGGAAGATGCGCAATCGGGAAAACTGAATATGGTAAACCTTTGGAAAGACAATGTGAACGTGGATTTGGGAAAACCGACTCCGGAATCCACAAAAATGGCGATTGATTCTCTGAATGCCGCCGCAGATGCGCTTCAGAAAGGAAAAATTGATGTTTTGGTAACGGCACCCATCAACAAAGACGAAATGCTGAAACAAGGTTTTCGACACACCGGACACACCGGATTTTTGGAAGAAAAAGCAGATAAAAAAGGTTTGATGTTTATGGTTTCAGACCGTTTGAGAGTGGCGGTTTCCACACATCACATCCCGATTTCGCAAGTTTCGGAAAATATTTCCAAAGAAAAATTGAGAAAACAAATCAAACTTTTGAATCAAGTTTTGATTGAAGATTTCTGCGTAGAAAAACCGAAAATCGCAGTTCTCGGGCTGAATCCTCACGCGGGAGACGGCGGTGCGCTCGGAAAAGAAGAAATCGAAATCATAGAACCCGTCATCAATGAATTGTCGGAAAACGGAATGATGGTTTTCGGACCCTTTCCTGCGGACAGTTTTTTTCAGCCGCACAAATACACCAATTTCGATGCGGTTTTGGCGATGTATCACGATCAAGGTTTGATTCCGTTCAAAACCATTGCCTACAAATATGGTGTCAATTTTACCGCCGGACTTCCTTTTGTGCGAACTTCGCCCGATCACGGCGTTGCCTATGACATTGCCGGACAAAACATCGCCGACGAAACCAGTTTTCTGGAAGCCATTTTTGCGGCAATCCATATTTTCAGAACGCGCACCGAATATCAAGAACTTTCCGCAAACCGCTTGAAACCACAGAAAATCGCCATAGATCACGGCGTGGACGAAGATGTTCCGGTGGAATAGTTTTTTTGTTTAAAGTTTAACACTTTCTCGTCTTTTTGACGAGGCTCAGTATGATATAGTTGATAGTTTTTGGTTAATGTTGTTGATATATGGAAATCTTAAATTCTTAAATCTTTAAATATTTTAATTATGGCACAAACTCCGTCAAACATGCTTCCGCTTGGAACAAAAGCACCTTATTTCGAACTTCCAAATCCGGCGAAAAACAATGAAAATCAATCGCTTTCCGAACTGAAAGGCGAAAAAGGAACTCTGGTAATTTTTATGTGCAACCATTGTCCGTTTGTTTTGCATATCATCGATAAACTCGCTGAACTTTACGAAGATTATCGCAAAAAAGGCATTGAATTTATCGGCATCAATGCAAACGATGTGAAAGAATATCCCGCAGATTCTCCGGAAAAAATGATAGAATTTCAACGTGAAAAAAAGTTCGGTTTTCCGTATTTGTTTGATGAAAGTCAGGCGATTGCAAAGGCTTACGATGCGGCTTGCACTCCGGATTTTTATTTCTTCGACGACAAAACGGATTTGATTTATCGCGGACAAATGGACGATTCCAGACCCGGAAATCAAAAAGAAACCACCGGCGAAGATTTAATCATTGCTTTTGAAAACCTGCTCTCCGGCGAACCTCAAGAAGAAATCCAAAAACCGAGCATCGGATGCAATATTAAATGGGTTTCAATGTAACGGATTTATTTACAGAAAGGCGAAAGGATTTCGCGGAATGTGTCAGGTTGATTAACGACAAACAAGAGGTCTGTGGATAAACCTCAAAATTTAACTCCCTGAATATTTATCCACAACTTTCTGCGAAACGCCGGTAGAGCTGAAACCGCCGTCGTGAAAGAGATTTTGCATGGTTACTTTTTTTGTGAAATCGGAAAACAGAGTTACGCAATAGTTGGCGCAATCTTCGGCTGTGGCATTTCCGAGCGGCGACATATCTTGCGCATATCCGAAAAATCCGCCGAAACCTTTCACGCCGCTTCCGGCAGTAGTTGGCGTTGGAGATTGAGAAATGGTATTGACGCGCACTTTTCTTTCGCCCCAAAAATATCCGAAACTTCTCGTAATGCTTTCCAAATAGGCTTTGTTGTCCGCCATATCGTTGTAATCCGGAAAAGTTCTTTGTGCGGCAATATACGTTAAAGCCAAAATGGAAGCCCATTCATTCATACAATTTTTATCCCATGCCGTGCGCATCACTTTGTGAAAAGAAACTGCGGAAACGTCCCAGCCTTTTTCCAACCAATCATAATTCATTTCGGTGTAATTTTTTCCTTTTCTCAGATTCACGGACATACCGATGGAGTGGAGGATAAAATCCAATTTTCCGAATTTTGCAATCGCCGCATCGAAAAGTTTTTCCAAATCTTCCATCGAAGCAGCATCTGCGCCGATGACTTCCGAACCCGTTTTTTCCGCCAATTCGTTCAGTTCGCCCATTCTCATGGCAATCGGCGCATTGGAAAGTATAAATTCCGCGCCTTCTTCATGGCATTTTTCTGCAACTTTCCACGCGATAGATTGATTGTTCAATGCTCCGAAAATAATTCCTTTTTTTCCTTTCAGTAATCCGTAAGACATATCGTTTTTATTTTGAAAACAAAAATAGGGAAATTTTTGGTTCTCCGAGTTTATTGATTTCAGTATCTTTTTTCAAAAGATTTTTTTCAATGGACTTCGCAATTTAATTTTATCGAAACAAATTACTTGGTGAAATTTGGTTAAGTATTTGATTATCAATAAAAAATATGCGGGTGTTCAGATGTCTCGACTATTTTTTTCCTCCCAACAAATCGCCGATCGTATCAACGATACTTCCCAAATCCCCGAATGGACTATCGTTTTCCGGTGCCACTTTGGTTACTTTTTTAGAAGCTTTACTTTTTTGAACCGGCGCATCCGAACCCAAGAAAGAATCCAAAATATCACCGACTCCGGCGGGAAGTTTGTTTTTCAACAGATTTAAAACCGTATCTACCGCTACTTGCGCTATAGATTCGGATATGTTGGCTTTTTCAGCCACCATTTTCACAAGATTATTTGCCATAATAAATTGATTTTTAATTAATTATTCTTCATTTGATGTTTCTTCGGAAGGCGTTTCCGGAATTAAACTTTTTTGTTTCTCTGCTTTGCTTTCGCAGGTTTTGCACAATTCAGTGATGTTTTTCAAAGCGCGGGCTTGGGCTACGGTTCCACTGAAAATCTCGTCGGTTCGTTTGGTATTGATATGCGGACAATCTTCATAAATGTGATATTTCGTTCCGGATTTTGTCCAGAAAACGCTGTTTGAACCGGTCAATTCTTCCACTCGCGAAGTTTGTTCGGAATATTCTTCTTGCGAAGGCGGATTGTAATCTGCACTCGCTGCGCCGCCGCCAACCATAAAAAGTGCGGCAATCGCTCCGACCAAATATTCTTTTTTAATGAAAGCCAAAATCACAACCGGTAGAAATGCAACTGCGGCAACAACCACGCCCAACTGATTTTGCAAGAAAAATTTAATTTGATTTTGTCTCGAGGCAGGGTCTAAACGATTGGCTTTTTTCCAAAACGAAGAACCCGCGATCAAGAGAATTAAATCCACTAAAAGAATGGCAATCAATGCGATGCGATTTCCGGTAGTCAATTCGATTTCCGGATCTTTTTTAGATAAAATAAATATTGCGATGATTTCTGCCACAATCGCCAAAATCCACAAGAGGATTCCGTACATTCTGAATTTTCCGGCTTGCGCTTTCGCTTCCGGCGTAGGAACAAACGTTGGTTTTTGCGAGATTTCTTCCTCGCCGCCGCTTACTTTTGTAATCTTTTTTGTAGTCATTTTTTCGGGTGTTTATAAATTAATCATTTCGTTAAGAAAATTCTGAAATTAAATTCCAATAGTAAAATTAGTTAAAAAAAACTAAAAACGCGGTCGTGTCATAAATTATCAGGTCAGACGCATTAAATTTTAAATGTTTATAACAAATAAACTAAATATGTTTAGTGGTTTCTACATATTTAAGTACAATTTTAATGTAAAGAATTTTTAAAAAGGTTTGAAAATATTTTAAACGCAAAGATTCATTCTGCAACCGGAAAAATGCATTAAGAGAACGCAAGCCTTTGCTAAATAAAATGCCGTTGCGTTTTCGAAAAATAAGGATAAAACATAGAAATCTTTGCGTTAAAAAAAGACAGTGGATTAACATTTTTTAATGCGTTTAGCCTGATAAATTATCTGATTTTATATTTAATATATTCATTATCAGTAATTAATATATTCGCATCCGGCGATTTGCGATACTATCCATAAATGTTCCACCAATATTTTATTAACATCTCCCCTCCAATTTTCCTCACTTTCACTCAACCGTTTTCAGAGAAATTTTTCACTCCACCACCCGAAAATATTTATCCTCACCTTCGCTTACAAATTCCATTAATTTATTTAAAGTCAGTGATTTAGAAGCTTTATCCCATTTTTTTGCGCTTAATTCGGATTGGGTTTTGAGTTCGGAAATCGGCATTTTTCCGCCGTTGTTTTTTAATAAATTCAAGATGATTTTTTCATCTTCTCCGATTTCAATTTCGGGTTTCTTTTGCTCCGGACGCATTTGCGGAAAAAACAAAACTTCCTGAATTGATGGATTGTTCGTCAGAAACATAATCAATCTGTCCATCCCGATTCCCAAACCGGAAGTCGGCGGCATTCCGTATTCCAAAGCGCGCAGAAAATCTTGGTCAATGAACATCGCCTCATCATCGCCTTTTTCGGAAAGTTTCAGTTGTTCCTCAAAACGTTCTCTTTGGTCAATCGGGTCGTTCAATTCCGAATACGCGTTGGCGATTTCTTTGCCGCAAACCATCAGTTCAAAACGTTCCGTAAGTCCTTCTTTGCTGCGGTGTTTTTTCGTGAGCGGCGACATTTCCACCGGATAATCCGTAATGAAAGTCGGCTGCACAAAATTCCCTTCGCATTTTTCACCAAAAATTTCGTCTATCAATTTTCCTTTGCCCATCGTTTCGTTGACTTCGATTCCACCGGATTTTGCAAATTCGCGGATTTCGTTTTCGGATTTTCCGGTGATGTCAAAACCCGTAAATTTCAAAATAGCGTCCGTCATTGAAATTCTCGGATAGGGTGCTTTCCAATCGATTTCGTGTTCTCCGAATTGCGATTTTGTGGTTCCGTTCACTTCAACGGCACAAAACTCCAAAAGTTTTTCCGTGAAATTCATCATCCAATTGTAATCTTTGTAGGCAACGTAGATTTCCATCGCCGTAAATTCGGGATTGTGGGTTCTGTCCATCCCTTCATTTCGGAAATTTTTAGAAAATTCATAAACGCCGTCAAATCCGCCGACAATCAATCTTTTTAAATACAATTCGTTCGCAACCCGCAAATACAGCGGAATATCCAAAGCGTTGTGATGCGTGATGAAAGGTCTTGCGGCGGCACCTCCCGGAATCGCTTGCAGAATCGGCGTTTCCACTTCAAAATATCCGGAATCGTTAAAAAAAGTTCTCATCGCGTTGAACAATTTTGTTCTTTTCACAAAAATTTCTTTGATGTGCGGATTCACCACCAAATCTGCATATCGCTGTCTGTATCGCTGTTCGGGATCGTTGAAAGCATCGTGAATATTGCCTTCGGCATCGGTTTTGGGAAGCGGGAGCGGACGCAAAGATTTGGTTAAAATCGTAAATTTTTTCACGCCTACCGTCATTTCTCCGACTTGTGTTTTAAAGAGTTCGCCCTCGATTCCGATGATGTCGCCGATATCCAAAAGCCGTTTGTAAACTTCGTTGTAAAGGGTTTTATCTTCGTCCGTGCAGATTTCATCTCGATTAAAATATACTTGGATTTTTCCTGTAGAATCTTGCAATTCCGCGAAAGATGCTTTTCCTTGAATCCTTCGCGACATCAATCTTCCGGCGATTTCCACTTTTTTGCCTTCGCTGAAATTCTGTTTTATGGATTTTGCGGTGTCGGAAATGCGGTATTCGTCGGCGGGAAATGCGTTGATTCCCATTTTCGTGAGTTCGTCTAATTTTTGTCTGCGGATGATTTCCTGTTCGGATAAAGACATTTTTTTTTGGTTTAAAAATCGTGCAAAATTAAGGATTTTTTGGGTTTTGCGATTTCTTTTATTTTTTTAATGATTTGAGCAGATTCAACTATTGAATGCAACTTTTTTATTTTCTAAATAATGACTATCCGTAATCATCACAAATATTTGTACTGTAAAAGTAAACAATATGAAACTAAAAGACGTTATGGCGATGAAGAATCGTGCAAGTTAAAATTGGATCAGCAGGGCGTTATCTGCAAGAAATGCGGTGGAAACGAATATTATTGGCACAAAACACGATGGCAAATGAATATAAAAAATGTAGATTTCGCACGACACTCCGTAGCGGAACCGTGATGGAAGGCAGAAATTTACCATACATTACGGCAATGGCATTTTTAACCCGCACGAAAAAAAGCATTTCAGCATTGGAACTGCAGAAGAAACTCGGACACAAGTGGTATGAGCCGATCTGGGCGATGCTGCATAAATTACAATTAGTGATGCGACATAGAGACAGTCTATATGAATTGAAGGATTTTTTGAAACGAGCGACCGCCGAGACGATGATAAGTAAATAAGAAAAAGAAAGGAAATCAAGGCAGTTACAAAAGTAAGGCACTTGAAAATGACTGTTATGGAAAGTCTTAATGCTGTGAAAGGGTTTTAATATATTTCTGTGAGAGCCTTTGTTTAGAGGGATTGCTTACTTTCTTGTTTAAAAGAGCTCAACATAAGTACAACAAATCAAAAAACGTCTGTATATAGGGCTAATCCCTGTTTTGCATTTGGACAAAGATATAAAATTGTTGCTGATACAATCAAAATAAAGGCAGAATAACTGTAAAAAAATTTCTGTATTTAGATAAATATAAACAAACCTAAAGATTTCAGCACAGAGTTTAATTCATTAGACATCTTTCCAATTAAAATGTTTTATAGCAGAGGTTTTTGGTTGCTTTCTTAATGTTCACGATTGCCGTAATTAATTGCCAAGTAGTTTCATAATTTTTGTGTTTTCCTCGGTAT
>JAITMJ010000096.1 GCA_031277475.1 Flavobacteriaceae bacterium | reverse complement strand
GTAACTTTCAGCGCGTCAATCGCATCGCCGCCTGCGGCGGAAACAGAATTTTCCACGTTGAAAACCAACCTGTCTACTTTCCTCTCGATGAGTTTTTTATTTGCAGTAATCTCCACCTCTTTTATTTGTTGTTCTACAATTTTATTGATGGAGTCTTGTTCCTGTTTTTCCTCTTGAGCAAAAGAGAAAATTGGAACCAATAGAATAATCGCGAATAGCGGATTGAATACATTTTGCATAATCTAACTTTTAAAACTCCTCAAAAGTATTAAAAAATGACTTCAATCCTTAATGTTGCGACAAACATAAAAACTCTTTTTTTAAATCCGCGTTCAAATCTGAATAAAAACGCATTCAAATCTGAACAAATCAAAGTTTCTAATAATTGTCTATTTTTACAAGAAAAAAAATATGAAACTTTCCGAAAAATTATTTATGACCCGCTCACAACTAAAACTTTCGAAGAAAGAAGTGGCAGACCGCCTGAATATGGATGTAACAACCTACGGACGAGTGGAATCCGGACAGCGCAGCCTCGAAATAGAAAAATTGAAATTGCTACCCCAAGCGTTGGGAATAGATGCTAAAGAAATTTTAGAACTGCTCGAATTTGATAAAGGAAACACGTTTCACAATATTATCGGTGATTATTCTTCTAACGGCAACTGCGTACAAACCACTTACGCAGAAAATAAAGAGAGCCTTGCGGAAATAAAACGCCTCTACGATGAACTTCTAAAACATAAAGATGAAATGATTCATCAGTTAAAAGACGAAGTAAAAAACTTGAAAAAATAAAAGATGTTCCGACGGAATTGTTGTGATATAGACTTTTAGACAAAAGACAAAAGAGTAAAGACTTTTTGAATTATGAGTTTCGACTTCGCTCAACGTGACAGCCAACCGCAAAAAGCCAAAAGCCATTAGCCAAAATACCCCACACCATTCTTAAAAATATTGTGATAATTTGCGGTTGGGATGTTTTTCATCAGTCCGGCGGCGAAACGTTCGGAATGTCCCATTCTGCCGTAAATTTTTCCGCTCAAATCCGTGATTCCTTCAATGCCGAAAAGCGAATTGTTCGGATTAAATGGCATTCCGTGTGCGGTATTTCCCTCGAAATCAACATATTGCGTAGCGATTTGTCCGTTTTTGTATAGTGTTTTCAGCACATGTTCCGAAGCCATAAATCTGCCTTCGCCGTGAGAAATCGGAATCGTAAAAATCTGATTTTTCATCCCTTTCAACCAAGGCGAATCCTCGTTAATCACTTTGACATTCACCATTTGCGAGATGTGTCTGCCGATGGCGTTGTGAGCCAAAGTCGGAGAATTTTCGTCCAAATCGCGGATATTTCCATAAGGCAAAAGTCCGGATTTTATGAGGGCTTGAAAGCCGTTGCAAATTCCCAAAATCATTCCGTCTCGTTCCAAAAGCCGATGAACAGCCGTTTTCATCTTGTCGTTTTTCAAAACATTCACGATGAATTTCGCAGAACCGTCCGGCTCGTCTCCCGCCGAAAATCCGCCGGAAAATACCAGAATTTGTGCGTTTTCGATTTCCCGAATCCAAGCGTCAATGCTTTCCTCCAAAAGTTGATGATTGAGGTTCAGCAGCGGCAAACTCAAAACTTCCGCACCTTCTTTTTTAAAAGCGTTTATGGTTTCGTATTCGCAGTTGGTTCCGGGGAAAACGGGCGCAAAAACGCGCGGTTTCGCAATGTTGTGTTTTTTAATCAAGATGTTTCGCGGGTCTGCGGAATTTAGATTTTCATCAAATTCTATCACCGTTTTTTCGGGTTCTTTCGTTGGGAAAAGATTTTCAAAAGTCGCCGAATTGACGGATTTTAGGTTTGAAATTTTAAATTTTAATCCGTTGATATTCAATATTTTATTATCCGAAACCCGCCCGATTTCTTTCAACAAACGGTGTTCCAATTTTTCCGAACTTTCAAGAATTAATCCGCCGATATTTTTATTTAAAATAAAATGTTCATCTAAAAAAACTTCGGCACCGAGTTCGTTTCCGAAACTCATTTTTGCGAGAGCCACAGCCGCTCCGCCGGTTTTTACGGTTTTTACGGAAAGAATTTTTTTGGCTTTAATGTTGCTAAAAATAAACTCGAAAATTTGTTTCAAATCATCATAATTCGGAAGTCCGTTGTCTTGATTTTGATGAAAAAAGTGATATAAAAAATTTCCAGCCTTTTTAAATTCCGGCGAAATAATATTCTTTTTTTCTCCGTCGGCGCAAGCAAAAGAAATTAAAGTCGGCGGCACATTCAAATCCTGATAAGTTCCTGACATTGAATCTTTTCCGCCGATTGCCGCCAATCCGAAATTCATTTGTGCATCAAAAGCACCAAGCAATGAAGCCAAAGGTTTTCCCCATTTTTCAGGATTATTGCCGAGTTTTTCAAAATATTCTTGAAAACTCAAACGTATTTTTTGGTAATCGCCGCCCATTGCCACAATTTTCGCTACGCTTTCCACAACCGCCAAACTTGCGCCAACCATTGAATTTTGCGATGAAATTTCCGCATCGAATCCCCAACTCGCCAGCGAAACGGTTTCTATATTTTCCGCATTCAGAACCGGCAAAGTTTGAACGCTGCCTTCCGCTTCCGTAAATTGAAATTTTCCGCCAAACGGCATCAAAACGGTGGTTGCACCTACCGACGAATCGAACATTTCTGCCAAACCTTTTTGCGAAGCCGCATTTTTATCCGAAAGAAGTTTTAAAAAATTATTTTCGTTAAATTCGATATTTTGGTTAATAATATTTTTTAAATGAGAAACTTTTACATTTTGAGATTTTGAGCAACCGTTGGAATTTAAAAATTCTCGGCTCAAATCCACGATTTTTTGTCCTCGCCAAAACATCTGCATTCTGCCGCTGTTCGTAACTTTTGCCACTTCTACGGCTTTGATGTTTTCGTGTTCGCAGAATCGGATAAATTTTTCTTTGTCATCAATGTCAATCACCACCGCCATTCGTTCCTGAGATTCGGAAATGGCGAGTTCGGTTCCGTTCAAACCTTCGTATTTTAAAGGCAAAACATCGAGATTGATTTCCAAAGAATCTGCAATTTCGCCAATCGCCACAGAAACGCCGCCCGCCCCGAAATCATTGGATTTTTTAATCAATCGCGTCACTTCCGGTTTTCTGAAAAGCCGCTGAATTTTGCGTTCCTCCACCGCATTTCCTTTCTGAACTTCGGAACTCATCGCAAAAATCGAAGTTTCGTCTTGTTCTTTGGAACTTCCGGTTGCACCGCCCACGCCGTCTCTGCCGGTGGATCCGCCGAGCAAAATCACAACATCGCCGCTTTCGGGTTTTTCGCGTTTCACCCAATTTTTCGGAACGGCACCGACCACAAAACCGACTTCCATTCTCTTTGCTTTATAGCCTTCGTGATAAATTTCATCAACCGAAGTGGTTGCCAGCCCGATTTGATTTCCGTAGGAAGAATAGCCGTTTGCGGCTTGTTTTGTGATGGTTCTTTGCGGCAATTTCCCCGGCAAAGTTTCTGAAATATGTTCCAAAACATCGGCTGCTCCGGACAAACGCATCGCTTGATAAACGAAAGCGCGACCGGAAAGCGGATCGCGAATGGCTCCGCCGAGACAAGTGGAAGCACCGCCAAAAGGCTCGATTTCAGTGGGATGATTGTGCGTTTCGTTTTTGAAAAGCAAATACCAAGGTTCTTTTTTTCCGTCAAATTCCACGTCGATTTCTATGGTGCAAGCATTGATTTCATCGGAAATTACAAGGTTTTCCAACTTTCCTGTTTTGTGAAAATATTTTGCGGAAACGGTCGCCAAATCCATCAAAGAAATCGGTTTTGTTGCTCTGCCCAAAAATTTTCTTTTCTCCAAATAATCGTTAAAAATTTTTTCTAAAGTTTCTTTAAATTTTCCTTCAAATTGAATATCAGTGAGTTCCGTTTCAAAAGTGGTGTGTCGGCAATGGTCGCTCCAATAGGTGTCCAAAACTTTCAGTTCGGTTTCTGTGGGATTTCGGTTTTCGGATTTAAAATAATTTTGGATGAATTTCAAATCGTCCAAGCCAAAGGCAAAGCCGTTTTTTTCGTAGAAATTTTTTAACTCGTTTTCATTAAAATCCATAAAATTTTCGTGAACGAGAACGGGATTCGGTTTTTGCAAGTCGGGAATTTCGAGTTTGGAAAGGTCTTTTTCGCGGCTCTCGACTTTATTAATTAGGTGATTTTTAATGTTTTCCAAATCGGAATCGGCGGCGTTTTTTAGTTCAAATAATTTTCCGCTTCGCACGATTGCGTTTTCGGTTTCGGTGAGCAGTGCGATGCATTGTTGTGCGGAATCTGCGCGTTGGTCGTATTGTCCGGGGAGAAATTCGGCGGCGAAAAACGCATATTTTGCGGGATTTTTTTCGTGGAAAATATCGGTAACGGGATCTGCAAAAACGCCGGTTGCAATTTTCCGGAAATCCGTTTCCGACACGCCGAAAACATCGTAAATATTGTAGATTTTCACACTTTCAACGTTTGGAGCGATGTTTTTAATTTCATTAAAAACCTTAGGACTTTCAACATCGAAAATCTCTTTTTTTTCTACGAAAATTCTTTTGTGGGTGGGCATTTGGAGTTTTTTTTAATTGTATTTCTGCTGTTGGTTGTAGATTTTTCGTGCTCCGCTCCCGATTTCAACCATTTTGCTGAATTCAGCAAAATGGTCTGTTATTTTTTCTTTTGCTTGTTCGCAAGATTTTTCGGCTTTTTCAATAACGTTTTTGAAGTTTCTCCATTGGGAATACCCAAGAATGTTTTGCAATTCTCTTGCGCTCCAACATTCTACACCTTCAAAATCGTAACAAGCTTCTTCAAATTTTTTGAAAAGTTCTGCTATAAATTCTTTTTTCATTGATTGGTTGTATTTAAAGTTTTTTTAATTGTATTTCTTGTCGGTTGTAGGTTTTTTTGCGCTCGGTTTTTGGTGTTTAGTTAATTTATAATTAAAAAAACTCACACTTTCAAATCCGCATCCAAGCCGATTAATTCGGGATATTTATTTAAAATCGGCAGAACTTCGGTTTTTATAAATTCTTCGGTTTGAACGGGCGCAAATCCTATGAAATTTTCGGGTTTCAAGCCTTCTTTCAATTTGGATTTGTCTAATTTTAAAGTGTTGTCGTTCAAAATTCTTTCAATCAAATCGTTTTCTTTGCCTTCCATTTTCACTTTTTTTGCGGCTTCCATAGAATGAACTCTGATTTTTTCGTGGATTTCCTGTCGGTCGCCGCCGGATTTCACTTCTTCCATAATGATAAATTCGGTTGCCATAAACGGCAATTCTTCGGAAATGTGTTTTTGAATGCGGTTTTCGTAAACAATTAATCCGTTCATTACATTATTCCAAATCAATAAAATGGCATCAACGGCTAAAAATGCTTGCGGAATCGTCAATCTTTTGTTGGCGGAATCGTCCAAAGTTCTTTCAAACCATTGTGTTGCGGCTACCATTGCTGAAGAGTTTTGCAGGGAAATTACGAATTTTGCCAATGCCGAAATTCTTTCGCTTCTCATTGGATTTCGTTTGTATGCCATCGCCGATGAGCCGATTTGATTTTCCTCAAAAGGTTCCTCGATTTCTTTCAGATTTTGCAAAAGCCGCAAATCGTTGGTGAATTTGTGTGCGGATTGTGCGATGTTCGACAGCAGTGAAAGCGTTTTCGCATCAATTTTTCTGTCGTAAGTTTGCCCCGAAACGCCGAAAACTTTATCGAAACCGAAACGCTTTGAAAGTGCTTTGTCTAAATGTTTAACTTTTTGATAATCACCATTAAACAATTCCAAAAAACTTGCGGCAGTTCCGGTAGTTCCTTTCACGCCGCGAAATCTTAACGTTTCCAGAAAAAATTCCAATTCTTCAAAATCGAGGATTAAAGATTGCAGCCAAAGCGTTGCCCGTTTCCCGACGGTTGTGAGTTGTGCCGGCTGAAAATGCGTGAATCCCAGAGTTGGTAAATTTTTATATTTAATGGAAAAATCGGAGAGTTTTTTGATGATATTGATTAATTCTTTTTTAATGATTAGCAATCCGTCCCGAATTTGAATTAAATCCGTATTGTCTCCCACAAAAGCGGAAGTTGCACCGAGATGAATGATGGGTTTTGCTTTCGGAGCCGCGTCTCCAAACGTGTGAATATGCGCCATCACATCGTGTCGGAATTTTTTTTCGTATTCTGCAGCCTTCTGAAAATCAATGTTTTCTGCATTTTCTTTCATTTCGGAAATTTGTTCGTCTGAAATTTCCAAACCGAGATTTTTTTCAATTTCCGCGAGGGCAATCCAAAGTTTTCGCCACGTTCGGAATTTGTTTTCCGGAGAAAAATTGTAGAGCATTTCCCTGCTTGAATAGCGTTCTTCAAGAGGATTTTTATAGGAATCCATTCGTTATTTTTTTCGTTCAAATTTACGGAAATTTTTATGAGTTGTGAGATTTAAGACTCGATGTTCAACCTTTCAATTTCACTCGGTCTGAAGGTGTGCAGCAGGTGAATCTGTCGAAATTTGTAATTAAAAATTCTTCAAATTATATTTTCAGAATCCCTCTCTAATTCTTATAAAATCCGTTGCTTCCGATTCCGGCATTAAAAATTTTAATTACCGATCCGGAAGTATTGTAAACCGTAATTTTGCTGTCGGCTGTGAAACCGTTGGCATCCGAAGTGAAAATTTTGCCGCCAATCACATTAAAACCAAACAATCCCGAAAATTCTTGGCTTTCGGATGCGGTAACAATCGGATTTACGGGAATTTCCGTAGCATTCATATTCATTTCATAAATTTTCATTCCGGAAGTGAAATAAAAATTTCCGCCGTCTATACAAAGATTCATCGCGTTTGAAATTCCGGATAACGTGATGGTTTTCAGAATGTTTCCATCCGTCGGCGAAATTTGATAAATATAAGAATCCGCCAAAACAGCGTCCGAAGCAATGGCGTAAAGGCTGCCGTTTTCGGAAATGGTTTTTTGAATTTGCCCGTTCGGAACGGAGATTTCAAACAATACGGTGTTGTCGGACGTAGAAATCGCGCTGATTTTGTTCCCAAATCCGAAAGACGCATTTTGAACAAAAATATTTCCGCCGGCTTCCACAATTCTATCCGCAACATCGGGCATTTCGAGTTTTTTCACGAAAGAAAAATCCGCCAAATTATAAACGGAAACATATTTTTCTCCGCCAACTTCGTCGTTGGTTACATAAATGTAATTCGTGGAAAATGCGATAAATTTCGGCTGATTGATTTCATCGGTAATTTGCCCTGTTTTTTGAAATGTAAATCGGTCTACAATGGTAATTTTATTGGAATTATTCAAAACCAAATACGCCAAATTCCCGTTAAAACCGATATTTTGCAGCACATCTCCCAAATTTTCGGGATTTCCCGTTCCGTAAATATTTTGTTCCAAATAGTTCAAATCTTCGGAAATAAAAGTTACGCTCGCGTTCGGAGTTAGGTATTTCCCTTCGTTGGAAATCAAAATTCCGTTTCCATAAAAACCTCTTCTCGAGGAAATGGTTTCATCGTCTTTGCAGGCAACGTTTAAAAGCATTGCCGATGCAATTGTCCAAGTTAAAAATTTTCTAATTTTCATTTTATTAAGTTAATTTAATTTGTTTTATTTTTTTTTATTTAAGGTTTATCGTTTTTTTTGTAAAAGTTTTAACAATCTAATTCTGTTGTTCGCATACCTACGGCATGCGTGGTAATCGGTTATTTTATAGTTTTTACCAAGATATAATTCCTAACGGAATTTCCCGTAGGGAAAAAATCTTGGTAGAAAAGAATCCTCAATAACAGCATTCCGTAGGAATGCAACCTTTTTTTGAGTAATCATAAATTTTAGAAACAAGCATTTTGTTGTAAATCAATTAGTTATTATTCATAATTTTAAATATTAAGATTAAAATACACGCTGTAATTTCTTTTCGGAAGCGGATAAGATTCGGTGGTAAAATAGATTTGGTCGAAAATATTATTCGCTTTAAAACCGAAAGTATAATTTTTAAAAACGCTCACGGAAACGCCGCAATTCATTATAAAATAATGCTTTAGCGAAGTATTCGTGTTTTCATCGGAACTCGTAAACGTTTCTCCGTTAAAAATGCCTTGAACATAAATTTTTAAAAATCGGTATTGATAATCAATATTTCCAAAGAATTTATGCTGCGGAACATACATCAGTTGTTTTCCGGTTTCCAAATCCGTAGATTTCGTAAAACTATAGCCCAAAGCCGATTTCAAAGCGTTTTCGCCGATTTTTTTCTCAAAAGAAAATTGAGTTTCCAAGCCGTAGGATTCCACATTTTTCGTATTAAACGCCGCCCAATATCCAAATGCGGTCGGCAGCCAGCGAATCAAATCCGTGATGTCCATATAATACGGAATGGCGGAAAATTTAAAATCTCCGAACGCAAATTGGTTTCTCAACTCAAATTGATACGAAGTTTCGGCTTTTAAATCTGTGTTTCCGCCCGGACTCCAATACAAATCGTTGTAAGACGGAAATCGAAAATTTCGGGAAATGTTCAAGCCCAATTCGTAATGTTTTGAAGCCGCAAATTTTCCCGAGAAAGAAAACAAAAACGGCGAACCGATGTCTTCCACAAAATCTTTTTTGATTCCGGCTTCAAATTTTAAATTTTCATTGGCGAAATATCTCAGCAAACCGGCAACAGAAAACACATTTCTGCTTACATTCCCGATTCCTTCGGCGGTTTCCACAGAGTAAGTTTCCCCGCGATTGTTTTGAAATTCCGTCAATAAATTTGCGTTCCATTTGGGATTAAAAAAATAATTAAAATCGTCTTTTATGATTAAATTTTTTCCGATTCCGCCATTGGTTTCAGGTTTTTCCAAATCGCCGAAATATTGGTAATTTTCTTCCGTATAAGCCATTTTAAACGAGTTTTGCAGGAAAGTTTTCGTCCAATCCCACGAAATCAAACTCCGCACATTTTGCGTTTCGTATTTGGTTTTGTTGATGCCTTCTTCAAGAATCGGGTAATGTTGCAAGCCGTCGTAAAATTCCGTAATCCACGAAATTTGCTGATGTGGAGCAATTTTGAAGGCTGTAGAAATATGGAAATTCGTGTTTTCGTATTCGCCGTTTCGGTTGATGTAGTTTTTCTCTTTTACTTCGTAATCGTTTTTGCTTTTAATAAAACTCGCCGCCAATTTCACACTGAAAATCCTATTGCTGAAAGACGTTTTCAACACATTGTTAAACGTTCCGAACGAAGCCGTTTCGGAAAAAACGGAAGTTTTAAAACCATCATTAAATTTTAAAATATTGTTGAAATGAACGCTTCCGCCGATTGCTCCGCTGCCGTAAACCACGCTTCCGCCGCCGGATTTCACATCGAGATAATCTGCCGTAAAAATCCCGAGATTGTTGACATCTGCCTGTCCCAAAAAAACAGAATTGACACCGATTCCGTTCCACACGAAAGCCGTTTGTTGCGCCGTAGTTCCGCGAAATTCGGGCGAAGCCACAGATCCTCTTCCGTTTTCTTTGATGTAAATCGGGGTTTGAAAACGCAAAATTTCGGAGAGATTGCTTGAGTTTTTTTGAAAATCTTCATCTGAAAATTCGGTGATTTCTTGAAATTTTCGGATTTTATTTATTTGAGAATCAAATAGATAAACGGTATCAATATCGGTTTCGCGATTTTGCGAAAACGAGATTAAAAAAGCAAACAAAAACGCTGCTGAAAGAATTTTTTTTGAAATCATAAAAACCACTTTTCCTCCGAAAGTTTTTAAACTTTGGTTCCGGCAAGGTTTCCTGACTTTCACAAATTCTGCACCTTCTCGCGCTTTCGGGCAATGGTTTTTGCAGAAATTTTAATTTTATATGACCGGAAATAATTACTTAGATGATTGAGAATTAATAAATTAAGTCTTTTGTCTTTGTTCTCCGAGTCTATTCGTGATTTACAGTTGCGGGGACAGTCCGCGATTTTCACGCGATTCCCTTTTTCCGAAACTTTTGCGAAGTTAAGAAAAATTAAATTAATAATGATTGATGAGATTTTAGAAAATTTTTGTTTCGCCTTTCCAAAGTTTCGCAAAATTGATGAAATCTTCTACGGAAAGTTCTTCGGCGCGACAATCCATAAACGGATGAGATTTTAAATTTTCCGGAATGTCAATGATTTTCAATGCGTTGGAAAGTTTTTTCCGCCTTTGGTTGAATCCCGCTTTCACGATTTTTTTAAAAATTTCCTCGTTGTTTTCCAAACCGTTTTTCACGTTTCTCGTCAGTTTTATGACTCCGGATTTCACTTTTGGCGGCGGATTAAAAACATTTTCAGAAACCGTAAAAAGATATTCCACATCGTAATACGCCTGAACCAAAACCGACAAAATTCCGTAGTCTTTATTTCGCGGAACAGCAGCAATTCTCTGCGCAACTTCCTTTTGAAACATCCCGACCATTTCAGGAATTTTTTGGAAACTTTCTACAATTTTAAATAAAATTTGAGACGAAATATTGTACGGAAAATTCCCGATAACAGCGATTTGCTCGGCAAATTTTTCATCGATGTTGATTTTTAAAAAATCTCCGACAAATGTGTTTTCATTAATGTTTTCGGGGAAATTAACTTTCAGAAAATCAATAGATTCCACATCTATTTCCGAAAGAAAAAGTTTTTGATTTTTTTCTAACAGATACTTCGTTAAAACGCCGGTTCCGGGTCCTATTTCCAGAATTTGATCATAGCCCGAAGAACCGAGACTTTCCACAATTTTCCGAGCGATATTTTCATCGGTAAGAAAATGTTGTCCGAGATGTTTCTTGGCTCTGATTTTCAATCTCTTTGCTTCCGTATTATTCATTATTTTATTTGAATCGGTGAATCAATTTGTGTATGATTGATTGGAAATTTTATCTTTTCGATTGAAGTTTTACGATAGTTCTATTCGTGGCAATTTGACTTTTCAAAAATAAAAATTATCTGCAAGTATCCCAAAATATTTCTATAAAAATCTGACATTTTGTCTCATATCAGACTGTTCGGGTATATTTTAGGGATATAGACATTATATCCCAATCCAATAAATCTTCAAGGTTTGCAAAACCAAGCTAAACACATTAAAAAATGTTAATCCATCGTCTTTTTTTACGCTAAAGGTTCGCCATACTTTTATCCAAATTTTTCGAAAACGCAAAGGCATTTTATTTAGCAAGGGCTTGTGTTCTCTTAATACGTTT
>JAITMJ010000081.1 GCA_031277475.1 Flavobacteriaceae bacterium | reverse complement strand
TTGTTCGGTTTCGGGAGTTAAAAAATCGGCGGGAACGTTTTCAACTTTTGCTAATCTTCTTTCTATTTCATAGCCGGTTTCGTTGCAAGGATATTTTTTTGATTTATCATCTTCCTTTTCTTTTGTGTTGTCAAAAACATAGTTCCAGCGATATTTTGTAATCTCTTTGTTCAATTCCTTATTAAATGCCGCCGCTTTTGCATCGGGATATTTTTCTTTGAGTATCGGCGCAATCAAATGTTTCAACACATCCACATGATTTACTTCTTTTTTACTCATCAAAAAATCAAAAAGATTTACCAAATCGTTCGTGTTTTTTATAAACAAATCCGTTACATCTTTGTCATCATCTCTTTGATAAATTTTGAGATTATACAGCCATTGCCAAACCCTAAATTCCTGATACAGCGGATTGGATTTCGGAGCGGCTTTCAGATATTCCGTTACGTCATTTCCGGCTTTGTCTTTATACTTTCTAAATTCCAAAGTGCAATTACTGATGGATGATTTTTGACTGCGCAACGGACGTTGATAAAAAATAATATCATTAACAAAAAGATGCACAAAATCACGTTTGCTCAAAATGGTTTGATGTGCTTCGTTGCTCCGATACAATTCACGAACACAATCGTTGTATAAATCTTCCGTAAACAATTCGGGTTGCAGTTCGATTTGTTTTTTAAGAATGGCAATCAGTTCGTCTTTGTAGAATTTTCGTTCAATGGTGCGCACCAGTTTTCCGCGAATTTTTTGTGCCGGATTTTTCAGTAGATTTTCATAAATGTATGTGCCGACCGTTCCATCATAATTTACTTTATGAACAAGTTTATATTCTTGAATATGTTTTTCTAAATCACTTTCGGTTTTCTTTTTCAATAGTGTCCAGTCGTCTTCACTCGGCGCACGAAACGAACGTTTTTCAGTGCCTTCTTTATCGGTTTTCACTGTTCCGTCATCGTTCAAATCGGTGGTAACAATAAAATCCCGCACTTTATCTTTCCAATCAAACAAAGGCGTTTTGCTCGACCGCCGATAAATCCATCCGTTTTCCAAATGCAAAGAATACCAAATATCGCCTTTGACATTGGGTTTTTCATCGGCAATCACATCAACGATTTTCAACGAATGGAACGCTACGAGTTTATTCGGATTTTCTTCTTCCTCTTCGCCACGCAGTTGATAATACCCGCGTTTTTGATTGAAATTTAAAATCAGCCAAGCCAATTCTTCTTTTTCGATTTTTTGAGAAAGCGCTTTTTTACGCAAATAATAAATTGTCCAATCGTAAGGAACTTTTATATCATATCCGTTTGCTTTAAAATCTTCAATCATTTCGTTGAACGATTTTTGAAAAAGAAATTCAAAATCATTTTTATTTTTTTGTTCATTCCAAATTTCTTTCCAAGCAATTTTTGGTTCGGTCTCGTCTAAAAACTGTCCCAAACGTTTCTCAAAATCAATTTGATTTTTATAATGTTTAGGCAAAAAACCCAACACATTCAGCACACGATGCAAGCGTTCGCGACGAAGCAAATTTCGTTCCCGCAATCTTCTCACACCTCTGAAACCTGTGCGAGTTGCCGTTTGAGACACTGAATTTCCTTTGTCAAATTCGCCCATAACAGCAGCATCCATCGGAATAATTCTGCTTCCCATTCCAAGAATTTTTCCTTGTTTGGTTTCAAAATCATTTTCAATCAACGCCCAGCCGATTGAATTTGTGCCCAAATCGAGTCCTAATATTTTTTTCATAACTTCTTTTTTTTCAGTGCGATTTGTAAAGTTAAGAATTTTTCTCTTGCTTTTTCGGGAAAAAACAAGTAAATTTGCCTATTAAAAATTTTGAAAGCAATTCACAATAAGGATTATTCCGTTGTGAAAACATTTAGGGCGGGATTTACATCTCGCTTTTTTCTTTTTTCAGTTCTTCGTCATAATCGTAGAGAAGATTGAAATCGGGGGTTTGTTCGATAGCAACCATTATTTTTTCGAGGATTTGTTGTGCGGATTCATCGTCGTAATCAATGTCTAATGGTTTTTTGAAGTGCATGGTCGGTTTCACGCCGGTGATTTTTACTTTCAAACCTTTTTTATCAAAGGCTCTGCGGAAGCCGTTTATTTTGATGGGAACTACGATTGGTCGCTGGTTTTTCACGAGTTTTGCTGTTCCTTTTCTGCCTTGTGCAAAAGCGGAAGTCGTGCCTTGCGGAAAAGTGATGACCCAGCCGTTGTCCAGCGCTTTCATAATGTTTTCCACTTCGTGCATATCAACCAACCGATTGACGTTTTTTCCTTCCGCACGCCAAGTTCTTTTCACGGTAACGGCTCCGGCAATTTTGAAAATTTTAGCCAAAATTCCTTTATTCATCGTTTCTTCGGCGGCTACATAATAAAAATCCACTTTTGGGTTCAGGAGATAAATCGGATTTTTAATCGTATTCAAATATCCGTTGTTCACAGCGCAAAATGCATGGTACATCGCAGCAACATCGGCGAAATAAGTTTGATGATTGGATACAAACAAAACATTCGTATCCGGAAGATTGACAAGATTTTCGGTTCCTGTGATTTTCAGTTTGTTAAAGCCGTTAAATCTTCGGTAAGAAATCATTCCGAAAATAAAAATTACCATCCTTTTTAAAAAATAAGGCGTTCCGAATGCATCGAAAAAAATATTCTTTTTAGCCATAATTTCTGCGATGAATTGACGAAATTACAAATTTTTTAACAAGCACTTAAAATCATCGGCTCATAATTTGCTTGTATCTTTGCTGAATAAAAAAACTTACAGAGTGCGAAGAATATCTCAATAAACTATTGTCATACAAAGATTTAAGGGATTCTCTCCAAAACCATTTTCAGCGAAAGTGCAAAAACTCCGGAAGAGACGAACATTATCCAATTTTCTCTATTGATTTTGAATATGTTAAGTAAAACAAAGAGCAATATCAAAATTCCCAAAACCATTACAATTTGCCCCAATTCCAAACCGATATTGAATCCCAAAAGCGGAAAGAAAATGCTTTGTTCTTTTGCAAGCATCATTCTTGCGGTGTTTGCAAAGCCCATTCCGTGTATCAATCCAAAAAACAAAGCCAGCCAATAGTTTATTTTAACTAAATTTTTTTGATGATTTTTCATTAAAATATTATCGAAAGAAGTGATGAGAATTGTAGTTGGAATTAAAAATTCCACCCATTTTGAAGAAATTCTGAAAACGTCTAATACGCTCAAAATTAATGTAATAGAGTGTCCTATGGTGAATGCCGTAACCAAAATCAAAAGTTTTTTGAAATCGTTGTAAGAATAAACCGCTGCCAATGCCAACACGAAAAATTGATGATCCAACGCATCCGTAGAAATAATGTGTTCCCAACCGAGTTTCAAATATAAAAGAAAATCTTGCATTTTGCTACGAAATTTATACGAAATTGGGTTTCGAGATACGAATTTCAGATTTCAGAAAAGATAAAAACAGGATAAATCCAAAATCCAATCGCCAATCACTTACTCATTTTTCTTTTTCAATTCTTCCTTGTCTTTGTCGGACGGATTCCAAACTTTCACTTCGGAATCTTTCGTGATTCCGGAGAGAATTTGAACATTGATGCCATCGCTGGCACCGAGTTTCACGTTGATTTTTTTGAAACTTCCGTCCGGCTGTTTCACTTCTACGAAAGGAGAATCTTTGTCTTTCACTTTTTCATATTGAATCAAAGATTCATCCAAAAGCAGCGCATTTTTCTGAGAACTCAAAACGATTTCGCCGTTTGCGGAAAATCCGGCGCGGATGTATTCGCCGGTCGGATTGAAAACATCGCCTTCAATCGGGAATTTTATGGTGCCGTTTTCGTCGGTTCCTTTTGGAGCAATCATCGTTACTTTTCCGGGAAAAATTTTATTTTGAAGTGCGCCGATGACGATGTTCATATCCATTCCTTCCTTTATTTTTCCGGCTTGCGCTTCGTCTATTTTTCCTTCAAAAATCAAGGAATTTAGGTCGGCAATAGAAACAATCGTGGTTCCGGGATTGAACGCATTGGCTTCAATCACTTGGCTTCCGACTTTTATTGGGACTTCCAAAACCGTTCCTCGAACTTTTGCGCGAATTTGTGTGGTTGCCATATTTTGAAGTTCCGGAGTAACGCCGGTTCTCGCGATTTGAAGCATTTTTTGTGCGGTTACCAACTGTTGATTTGCGTTTTTTAAACTTTGTTGAGCGGCGTATAATTGCTGTTGAGAAATCAAAAATTCCTGTTTGGAAATCACGCCTTGATCATAGAGTTTTTGCTGCATTGCAAACTGCTGTTGCTGATTTGCAAGATTGGTCTGCGCATTGCTGACACCGATATTTGCAGCATTTACCTGCTGTTGAGCGTTGTTCACTTCTGCAACATTCGGCACGATTCTCAACGTAGCAATCAGTTGTCCGGCATCCACTTTATCGCCTTCTTCCACTAAAATTTTTTCAATAATTCCGGACATATTCGGTTTGATTTCGATTTCCTCGCGAGGCACGATTTTTCCCGTTGCCATCACTTTATCGTCCATATTTTGAATCATCGGTTTTCGGGTGAGAAACGCTGTTTTTTCCGCAGAATTGGATTTCACCAAATAACTGATGACCATAATTAGCAGTGTCAGAGCGATGAGTCCGAAAATACCGTAAAGAAATTTTTTCAGCAGGGAAGTTTTTTTCATTTTGTCAAAATTTAATCTAATTGGTTAAATTAAGTTTTATTTCGTTACAAATATCCGTGAAATACTTCAATATATTTTTTGTATCAATTCCTTAATTTCTTATCATAACCAAACGAATAAAATTATTTAGCACATCAACCGGCTGATTATCAGGATATATTATTTGTATACTCCCCAATAAAGCAGTTTGTGTGATGGCGGTTTTATAACATATCAATTAAATTGTTACCTTTACACAAAACGTAAACCGATGAATTTCCATCACAAAACGGTAAAATTTTTCCTGCTTTTCTTTTTAATTTGTTGAAGCATAAAACAGCAGTTGGCGATTGGTTTTTAGTTGCTTTTTAGATTTTAAATTAACACCAATTTTTCCACCGCAAAACTGAAAAATTTATTTTGGGCGATGATGAAATGATCTAAAATTCTGATATCCATCAGTTTTCCGGATTCCGCGATTTGTTGTGTAAGCGCGATGTCATCTTTGCTCGGTTCCGGATTTCCGGAAGGATGATTGTGAACCAAAATAATTCCCGTAGCAAAATGTTCCAAAGCGGTTTTAAACAAAATGCGAACATCTACCGACGAATTGCTGATGCCGCCTTTTGCCAATTGTTTTTTGTGAATCACCACATTGTTTCGGTTCAGAAACAGTGCCCAAAATTCTTCCGTTTGCAAATCCGAAAGCAGCGGACTCATCATTTTGAACGTATCTTCGGGTTTTAAAATTCTTGGATTTTCGGGGATTTCTTGAGCCGATCTTCTCCTTCCGATTTCCAATGCGGCGGAAATGGAAATGGCTTTCGCTTCACCGATTCCGCGAAATTTCATCAAATCTATCACGGAAAGTTTGGATAAATTGTGCCAATTGTTCCCCACCGAATTTAAAATTCGCCTTGCCAATTCCACAGCAGATTCTTCGCGGCTGCCGCTTCCCATAATGATTGCCAAAAGTTCCGAATCCGAAAGCGAATTTTCACCTTTTTGTAAAAATTTTTCTCTGGGTCTGTCGTCTTCCGCAAGAAATTTTATGGACATTTTTTTGAGAATTTGGGAAATGTGCTAATTTAACTCTGAATCTTGAATCTTGAACTTTGAATCACAAAATCGCCCCGTCTTTCATCACGAGTTTTCTGTCGGTGATTTCGGCGAGGTTCGGATTGTGGGTTACGATGACGAAAGTTTGATGGTATTTATCCCGCAAATCAAAGAACAGCCGGTGCAAATCATCTGCATTTTTGGAATCTAAATTTCCGGTCGGTTCATCGGCTAAAATGATTTTCGGCGAATTGATGAGCGATCTGGCGACAGCCACTCTTTGCGCTTCGCCGCCGGAAAGTTCGTTCGGTTTGTGGTGAAGCCTGTCGGCGATTTTTAAATCTTCAAAAAGCGAAAATGCTTTTTCGGCAGATTCTTTTTCGTTTTTTCCTGAAATTCTCGTAGGCAACAAAACATTTTCCAATGCCGAAAACTCGGGCAAAAGTTGATGAAACTGAAACACAAAACCGATATTTTCGTTGCGAAATTTGGAAATTTCTCGGTCGCTCATATTCAAATAATTTTTTCCGTGAATCAGGATTTCTGTTTTGTATTGTTGAGGATTTGTAGGCGAATCCAGCGTTCCGAGAATTTGCAAAAGCGTAGATTTTCCCGCACCCGATTCTCCGACTATGGACACCACTTCACCTTCGGCAATGTGGATGTCCACACCTTTTAAGACTTCCAGATTTCCGTAGAATTTGTGGATGTTTTTTGCTTTAATCATTTTCGTTGTTGGCTTTCCGAATTTTGGTATTTTGCTCTTAAAAAAGCAGCATCGTCAGCGGATTTTCTAAATACATTTTCAGCGTTTGCAGAAATTCCGAGCCGGTAGCACCGTCCACAACTCGGTGGTCGCAAGCGAGGGAAATTTTCATCGTATTTCCGATAGCGATTTGTCCGTTCTTTACAATCGGTTTTTCAATAATCGCACCTACGGAAAGAATTGCAGAATTGGGTTGATTGATAATCGAGGTAAAGGTTTCAATACCAAACATTCCCAAATTGGAAACCGAAAATGTGGAACCTTCCATTTCGTTGGCTTTCAATGTTTTAGACTTTGCTCTTGAAGCCAAATCTTTCACCGATGCGGAAATTTGATTAAGATTCATAGCATCGGTATTTCTGAGAACGGGAACCACCAATCCGTCCGGAACGGCGACTGCAACGCCGATGTTGATATTTCCACGATGAATAATTTTATCTCCCGCCCACGAGGAATTCACTTGCGGATGCTGTCTCAAAGCCATTGCTACTGCTTTGATAATCATATCGTTAAATGAAATTTTGGTGTTCGGCAGCATATTGATTTCTTTTCGGCTTTCGATGGCTCTATCCATCCCGATTTCCATCATCAAATAATAATGCGGCGCGGAGAATTTGCTTTCCGAAAGGCGTTTTGCAATCACATTTCGCATTTGAGAATTGATGGTTTCGGAATCTTCGCCGGCAACGAAATTGGTCGGAATTTGCATCGCCGAACTTTGCATTGCAGCCGATTTTTCGGAAGGTGTATGGTTTTCAATATCTCTTTTCACGATTCTCCCGTTTTCTCCCGAACCTTGCAACGAGCGGACATCAATTCCTTTTTCTGCCGCCATTTTTTTGGCTAACGGAGAAATAGCGATTCTTTCGTGTTCCGAGTTTGTCACGCTGAGCGAAGTCGAAGCGTCCGAGGTCTGGGTTTCGGGTTGCGAGTTTGTCACGCTGAGCGGAGTCGAAGCGTTCGGGATTGTATCGTCGGTTGAAGTTGAAACGTTTGGATTCGGAGTTCCGGAAATCAAAGCAGAAACATCGGTTCCGGCTTCGCCGATGATGGCGAGAATGGAATCCACAACTGCAGAATTTCCCTCCTCGACACCGATGTATAAAAGCGTTCCGGCGATTTCCGATTCAAAATCTTGAACGGCTTTATCGGTTTCTATTTCGGCGAGCAAATCGCCTTCTTTTACGGTGTCTCCGACTTTTTTGTGCCATTTTGCTACTTTTCCTTCGGTCATCGTATCGGAAAGTCGCGGCATTGTGATTATTTCAGGCATTTTTTTTAATTTGAAAATGAGAT
>JAITMJ010000057.1 GCA_031277475.1 Flavobacteriaceae bacterium | reverse complement strand
CGAAACGTAGTTTCATTCACTTTTTCGGCATAAAATTTTGATTCCGAAATGTTTTTATTTGAACTTTGTGAAGTTGTACACAAGCCGTGTGAATGATTACACCGCGTTCCGTCCCAACTTACATCCATCGCGATTTTTCCGGTTTGCGCCAACGCGCCTGCCGTTCCCAAAAGCGGGAAAATAAGCATTGCCAATATTATTTTTATGTTTTCCATTTTTTTCCTCACCCTAAATCCCTCTCCAAAGGAGAGGGACTTCACACGCTCCAATTGGATTGGTAATTTTTGGGATTTTTTTAAATTGTTAATATTTTACTTTTTTTATTTTCAACTTTGACAAAGGTTTTCAATTTTTTGTATCGCCCTACACGGGCGAAATGAGGTTGAGTTTTATTTCCCGCAGGCTTCGCTTCGCTTGCCTACGGTTATGAAAATCCGGCTCTTCGAGCCGCCTCACGTTCCCTCAAAACTTTGTCAAAGATTTTTAACTTTGACAAAGTTCTATACAACAATGCAATACAAAGAGATAAAACCCAACGGATTTTTAACCAATTTCATTCACAGTTTTTGGGAATACGAAACTTTTGAAACCGAATTTCAACACACCATTATTCCAGACGGATATTTTGATTTGATTGCGGAATACGAAAACGGAATTTTAAATCTCGTAAAATTGACCGGCGTTTGGACGAAACCCATCAACGTAAAACATCCGAAATACACAAAAATTTTCGGAGTTCGTTTTAAATTGTTGGCGGCGGAATATCTGTTTCGGCAGGAAATAAAAACGCTGCTCAACACTACTCAAAAACTGCCTTCGGATTTTTGGAATATCAATTATCAAAACATGGATTTTGAAAAATTTGTTTCCGAAATTTCCAAGCGCATAGAAAATTCCATTAGACATTTAAAAGAATTTGACGGCAGAAAATTGAAACTTTTTGAATCGGCTTACGGCGGAAATTTTTCGGTTGAAGAATTATCAAAAAAATGTTTTTGGAGCAGCCGGCAAATCAATCGCTATTTCAATAATCAATTTGGTTTCTCGCTGAAAATGTTTTTGAATATGGTTCGTTGCAATGCTTCTTATCAGGATATTTCCGAAGGCAATCTTTTTCCGAATGAAAACTATTTTGACCAGGCGCATTTCATCAAGGAAATAAAGAAATACACCGGAACAACGCCGCGAGAATTATCGAAAAATAAAGATTTGAAATTTTTGCAGTTGGTAAAAATTTAGAACTCGTAATTTTGCCGAGTAATTTTTCAAAACGACACAATGTACGACAAACTGAAAACATATTGCAAGAATATTCTTCCTTTTACAGATGAGGAATTGAAACTTATTGATGCCTATTTTGAAGTTAAAGATTTGAAAAAGAAAGAATTTTTACTTCAAGAGGGAAAAATTTGTAATTTCATTGCGTTTATTGAAAAAGGAACGATAAGGCATTTTCATATAAAAAACGGCGTAGAAAAAACCTGTGATATTTCTTTTGATAATTCTTGGATAACTGATTTTCAAAGTTTTACTCATAATACAACTTGCATGATGAACTTGCAGGCTATGGAAAACTCAACATTGTTTATCATTCGAAAAGAAAATCTTTATAAATTGTACAAAGAATGTAATAAATATGAAACGTTCGGGCGGCTTATGGTTGAACGAGTAGCGGTGCGAGCCACAGAAATTGCGATGTCGCTTTCGTCTGACAAACCCGAAGAACGATTTAATAATTTACTCAAAAACCAACCTGATTTTTTTCAGCGAATACCTCAAAAATACATTGCCAATTTTCTGGGAATCAGTCCTGAAAGTTTAAGCAGAATTCAAAAAAGAATCCATACAAAATTAAAAACCTTAACTTAAGTCATCGTTTCTAATCTTTGCTAAGTTGCATTTTTGTATTTCAAAAAAAAATACAACAATGAGGGCGACAAACGATCTTACACAACAATTAGATTTCTTAAAAGTAAAAGATTATGAACGTCAATTAGACGATGTAATGGAATTTATTGACACGACCAAGTTGAAAATAAAACTCAAAGAAATCGAAGAAAACTGCAAGCAAAATCAGACGGAAATAAACAGAGTTCGGCTCGGAATCATTTACCACGAAACAGCACTGAATCTCTCTTTTTTTTCTGAAACGGAATTTAAAGGTTATGCTAAAAAAAGTTTTGACATATTGAGCGAACTCTTTAATTCAGCCGAAACTACAAAAGAATTATTACCGTTCATCGCCTCATACAGAGCATCTTCCTTGTCGCTGGTTTGTGCGGAAACGAAAAAATTAAAATTGATGAAACAAGCCTTTGATTTGTTTCGGGAAGCTGTTGCAAAATATTCGGATGTGAGCTATTTACCTGAATTTATGAGAGGAAGTGTAGCCGAAAATTTACCGTGGATTTTCTTTTCCAAACGAAAATTTGCTAAACGGGATTTTCAGTCTATCATTGATAAATACGAGAAAAATAATGATTATGCCAATTGGAAAATTATGAGTTTTACTTTTTGGGCTTGGGCAAAACAACATCAAAGTAAAAAATTCAGAAATCAAGCCATTGCTTTTCTTGACAAAGCCATTCAACTCGATCCGAATTATAAAGCGGGACGACAAAGAGCGGAACAACTAAAAGCCAAATTGAATAAATAAAAAAATAAAGATTTTAAATTTTTGCAGTTAGACAGGGAAAATGTAATTTTTTATGGCACAAACAGGAAATCTATTTTTCTTTATCTTGACTTTTATCTATGAAAAAATCAAAACTCTATGACTTTTTCATAGATAAAACTCCAAAAACGTCCGATTTTTACAATTATCGAAAATCAAGAATCGGTAATTTTGCGGTATAATTTTAAATATAAATAAAATGAAAATCACCAAACTTGCACCCAATTTTGAAGTGAGCGACATCAGAAAAACCGTTGCATTTTATACGGAAAATTTTGGTTTTGAATTAATTATGGCAGTTCCCGAAACTCAAGACGGCGTGGAACAAACCTTGTCCGAAAACAAAAAATATGTTTATGCGATGATGCAAAACGGCAATGTCGAATTGATGTTTGAACATTCAAGCACAGTCGGAAATAATGTTTTATTTGAAAAAGAACGAAACATCGGCGCCACCGTTTCTTTTTATATGGACATTGAGGGCATTCAAGAATTTTACGAAAAACTGAAACGTAAAAATCTGGAAATCACAGAATTAAAAACCACTTGGTATGGAATGCAGGAATTTTATGTGAAAGATTTGAATGGATATATTCTCGGATTTGCCGAAAAAGCGGAAAAATAAATCATATCCGTGAAAAAAGTAATCATTGAAAAATCCTGGAAGGATGGCAAGATTGTAATATTGAAAACCATTTTTCTAAAATAGGAGGTGGGCTTTAGCCCGCTTTTTTTTATTTCTTCTTTCGGCTTTAGCCAAAAATACAACGTCACATTAAATTCACAATTCGCCGGATTTCTTAATAATTATTTAAATAAAAATTAAAATTTGCGAAACCGTTTTAGCCGCTAAACTTGCATTTCTTTGCACTGAAAATATAAAGAAGAATGAGTTTTAAAAAATATGGAAATTCCAAGAAAGAAAGTGAAAATCAGTTGATTAATCTTCAAAAAAATCTGTGGAAGTGGTGGAAAGAATTGGTGCGGTACAACTTTCAAAACAAGGTGTCGGCGATGCGACAACTGCCGTAACCAAAGCCACCGGAACCCAAAAACAAGAAGGAAGCGGACAAATTTTCGCGCGAGGTTTGGGCGATAGATACAACGGCGCAACGCTGAAAGGGTTCTATATCATAATTCGTAAAATCTATCGTCTTTAACTCTCCAAATCTAATTAAACAGTGCCCTGCCTTCCATCAAATCGTTCACTTTTTTGCGCACATTTGCGATTACGGTTTCATCGTTGATATTATCAACCACTTGGGAAATCAAATCGGCTACGGTTTCCATATCGTTTTCCTGCAAACCTCTCGTGGTAACGGCTGCGGTTCCCAATCGAATTCCGGAAGTGGTGAACGCGGTTTTATCGTCAAACGGAACCATATTTTTATTGCAAGTGATGTCGGCTTTCACTAAGGCTTTTTCGGTTTCTTTTCCGTTCACGTTTTTATTTCGTAAATCAATCAGCATCAAATGGTTATCCGTTCCGCTGCTCACGATTTCAAAGCCGAGATCCGTCATTGCTTTTGCCAAAGATTGCGCGTTGCTGATGACTTTTTTAGCATAAATTTCAAATTTTTCGTCCAACGCTTCCCCGAAAGAAACGGCTTTTGCGGCGATGATGTGTTCCAACGGACCGCCTTGAATCCCCGGAAAAACTGCTCCGTCCAAAACTTGGCTCATCATTTTTGTTTCGCCTTTCGGTGTTTTGTGTCCGTAGGTATTTTCAAAATCTTTGCCCATCAAAATCATTCCGCCTCTCGGTCCGCGCAAGGTTTTGTGCGTGGTTGTGGTTACGACGTGGCAATGCTCAAACGGAGAATTGAGCAGTTTTTTTGCAATCAAACCTGCCGGATGCGCGATGTCTGCCCAAAGCGTTGCCCCGATTTCATCGGCAATTTCTCTGAATTTTTTATAATCCAAATCTCTGGAATAGGCTGAAAATCCGGCAATCAGCAGTTTGGGTTTCACTTCCAAAGCCTTTTGCCTCATTGCTTCGTAGTCTATTCTTCCGGTTTCTTTTTCCACGCCATAAAATTGTGCGTCGTATTGAATGCCGGAAAAATTCACAAAAGAACCGTGCGTTAAATGTCCGCCCATTGATAAATCCAAACCCAAAACCGTGTCGCCCGGTTTCAAACAAGCGAGATAAATCGCTGCATTTGCCTGCGAACCGGAATGTGGCTGAACGTTGGCATATTCCACGCCGAAAAGTTGTTTGGCGCGCTGTATTGCTAAAGTTTCCACTTCGTCCACCATTTCGCAACCGCCGTAATATCTTTTTCCCGGATAACCTTCTGCATATTTGTTCGTAAGCACGCTTCCCATGGCTTTCATCACGTTTTCCGAAACAAAATTTTCCGAAGCGATGAGTTCCAAACCGCTCAACTGTCTGTGTTTTTCTTTTTCGATGAGTTCAAAAATCAAGTCTTGATTCATAATAGATTTTGTATGATTTAATGAGCAAAAATAGGGATAATATTCGATAAATTCATCTTACTTTTTAATACAAAATAAAGGGGGTATTTTCTCACGGTTCATTTCTTCAGCATCTGCTCAAACGTAAAGGAAAGTCTTTTTAGCAGAGGCTTAGATGTTTTAAAAACAATTTATTCGGATCGGATTTCGTGCTGTTGTCTTGCATAAAGATTGAGGTATGTGTCTATAAATATGCGGTAGTGGAAAAACAGGATTTCAGGTTTTAGTTTTAAAAATTCTATAATCGTTCCGAAGACAAGCACATATTTTTCTTTTTTTGATGATAAAATATAAAAACACAGAAACCGAAATCAAGGAAAAAAAGACGATGGAAATGTTCAGTTTTAGATATTTTAATTTTATCAATTCTATTTGTTTTTTGTTCTCAATAAATTGATTTTCAATAGATTGATTGATATAATTCAGTTCATTTTGTTCTCTTTTAAATTTGGTTTCCAAGTATTTTCTGTTGTGAACCAAATAGTTTTGAATGTTTTGCAAAGCGAGATCGTTGTCGGACATTCCTTTGTAAATTTCTTCGTTCAAACACAAATCGCCGATTTTTAAAGACAAATTTTCCGCTTCCGAAAGTAATTTCAACGCTTCGGAATATTTTCTGTTTGCCATATATGTATCCGAAAGTCCCTTTAAAACAAAGGCTTCGAGAGCATTGGCATCTGCTTTTCTCGCAAAATCCGCAGATTTCAGAAAATATTTTTTCGCCTGTTCCGTTTTACCGAGTTCCATAAAACAATAGCCGATATGATAATAAACGATGCTCATTCCGGGAAATGTATCGGCAGAAGGTTTCGCTTTTTCAAAATTTTTAATGGAAAACAAAAATTTTTCCAATGAAAGTTCGTAGTTGGAAAGGCTTTTATAAATCATTCCGCGAACGGCGTTGCTTCTTCCGATGCAGATGTATTTGTTCGGATTATTCTCGGAAATTTTTTCGAGATATCGGTCGGCTTCATCCAATGTAGCGAGGCTTCTGTTGTAGAATCCCGTTTGCTGATATTGTATCGCCGCAGAAATTTGAACGTTGATTTGTATTTCCGGTTTGATGTTTTCGTTCAAAAGTTCTTTGGATTTCATCACATATTCTAAAGATTTTTCAAAGTTTCTTTCCTCGATGAAAGCCTTGAAAATCAGCAGATAAATATCAATTTTTCTGTTCGGGTCTTTTTCCTTTTCCAAAAGTTTTTCGGCAATTTTCAAAGCGTTTTTCGGATTTTTATAAATCTCCGTTTGTGCTTTTTCATAAAGCGAATCCTGAGGAATTTCGCCTGCGAAAAACATCGAAACCGGAAAAGCAAAAAAAACAAATACGGCGGTTTTTATTTTCATCTGTTTATGTTTTGTGTTTTGTATTTTTAATTTGTTGAATAAAAATATTCGGCGATATTCCGGCAACGGTTTTAAAAACAGTAGCAAAAGCACTGTGCGAAGAAAATCCCGAAATATCCGCAAGATAACTCAATTTGTAATTCAAATAAGGCGGATTGGTTTTTAAAAGATTTTCTATATATCGGATTCTCAATTCATTAATGTAGGAATTAAAATTTTTTCCTTTGTAAGTATTGATGATTTCAGACAAGTATTTGGTGTTCGTATCCATTTGCCCCGCCAAAGTTGCCAGCGACATATTTTTGTTGAGAAAAATTTCCGATTGTTCAAATTCTTCCAATTTTTTCAAAATTTCCTCTTCTTTTTCTTTGGAAATCGCCATCGGTTTTTTATGGTATTTTTCTTTAAGTTTTTCATAAGAAGCCAATAAATTTCGAGCCGTTTTTGTTTCGGAGAAAAAATAAAATCCCAAACTTGCCAAAATCGTCAATGCGGAAAACGAAATCAGCAGCGTTTTTCGATGTTCTTTTTTTTCGATGTATTCTATATTTTTCAGTTCCCGATTTTCCACAAGGCGAACAATATAGCGGATTCCGTTTTTTTTATCGGCATCTGTTCCGGCTTTGGTTTCGAGGAAAATTTTGTTGTATTGCCTGTATTTTTCGGTGTTTTGCAAAACCGCATAGTTTTTAGACAGGGATTCATAAATCTTCAATTTTAAAAGTTTGTAATCCGAATTTTCAATAGTTGAAAGTGCCGTTTCAAGACATTCTATAGATTTCGCATTGTTTTTTTCGAGGAAATATATCCGCGAAAGACATTCAAAACCAAAGGCTTGCAGAAAATAGTATTCTTTTGCGGAAGCATCGTTCAAAACCGTTTCGATTTTATTTTTGGCTTCTGCGATTTTATTTTGATTGAGCAGCAAAATTGCCGTAAAAAGTTCATTTTCGTTTCGGATAATTTTATTTTCGTGATTGCTTTCCGAAAGTAGCGAATTGCTTTTGTTCAACGCCGATTCCGCATCTTTAAATTTTCCCGAAACATAAAAATTTACAGATTGCAATTGATAAAGTTTTGCAGATATAGCCGTATTTTCCGTTGGATTTAAAAGTTCGGCGTTTTTAAAAATACGGTTGAGCGCATTTTCCGATTGCCGATACAAACCCAAATTTTGGTATTGTTCCGCGAGATTGCATTGTAAAAAAAAGTTTAAAAATCGGGAAGTTTCGTCGTTTGTATATAGATTTTCTTCCGGCAATGCTTTTATGGATTGCACAAAATCTCCTTTCATCGCAAATGCTTGAGACATAATGTTTTGAAAAACAATTTTTTCTTTTGCAGTTTTGGCGTTGATGACGGCACTTTGAGAAAACGTGATGGCTTCGTCCGGATTTTGATACAATTTTTTTACGGCGATATCCATCACGCTGTGGGAATATTTGTCGGCATTTTGTCCGAGCAAAACCGCAACACCAAGCGACAAACAGCATCCGGTAATGAATTTCCTGAAAAGCATTTAACAAAAATAAAACTAAATTTTTTTCAGACTTTTTTTTCGGCAAAATTAAACCGATTGAGAGATGGACTAAGTTTTATATGTAAAGTCTTTGAAAAACAACGGTTTATATATTTTTTCATACCAATTAAAATTGATTTTTAATTAACCTCGTTTTTTTTGTTTTAAAATTTGAAGATATGAAATATTATTTTTTAAATTATTAACAATCAACGTATTAAATTTTAAATTCTTTCAAATTTCACGAATTTTGAAAGCCGAAAAGTTTGAAAAAACATAGAAACGCAACACATAAAAAAATAGAGATGCGATGTGCAGCGTCTCTAAAAGAATTTTATTTCTTATATCCAAATATGTAAACAAAAAGTCTGATAAACATGTAATTAGCACAATTTTGTATTTAATGCATACATAAATTGTGAATTTACCATTTTCCAATTACCTTTGCGTATGAAAAAACCGATAATTGCCATAGACGGATTTTCTTCCACAGGCAAAAGTTCTATTTCTAAAATCATCGCCGAAAAATTAGACATCGTTCATTTGGATACCGGTGCTTTGTATCGGGCGATTACGCTTTTTGCCATAGAAAATTTTATGTCCGAAAAGGGAGTTGATAT
This sequence comes from Flavobacteriaceae bacterium, assembly GCA_031277475.1. Lineage (GTDB taxonomy): Bacteria > Bacteroidota > Bacteroidia > Flavobacteriales > Weeksellaceae > JAITMJ01. Next base: position 10,106 of record JAITMJ010000057.1, on the reverse strand, counting down.
TGAAAATTTAATTTTAAACTTGGGTAAAATTCATCTCGAATTTAAAAATGAAAACGGCGAAATGCGGCTTTATATGAACGGCGAAAATGTTTCGCAGAAAATCCGCTCGCCAAAAGTTTCGGAATATGTAAGCCAAATCGCCCGACAAAAAGAAGTACGGGATTTCCTTTTGAAAATTCAACGGAAAATGGCAGAAAACCGTGGAATTATAATGGATGGAAGAGATATCGGAACCGTGATTTTGCCGAATGCCGACTACAAATTTTTTCTCACCGCAAGCGTAAACGAAAGAGCAAAACGCAGATTTTTGGAACTCTCGGAAATGGGAATCGAAACCGATTTGAAAACCGTAACCGAAAATCTGATTGCCCGCGACAAAACCGACAGCGAACGTGAAATCTCTCCGCTGAAACAAGCCGAAGATGCCATTTTAATCGACAATACCAATCTCGACAAACAGCAAACCATAGATTTGATTTTATCAAAAATTGAAAAATTTTAACAAACTTTATGAGCGGTTTAAATCTTTAAGTTGTAATTTTGCAAAGTGTTTGTAAATCAATAATTTTAAAAAAAATCAAAAAAATGTCAAAAAAAGGAAATAATACCGCAGGAATACTCGCCGGATTTATAATCGGAGCGGCGGCAGGCGTGGTTTTGGGAATGCTTTACGCACCGGACGAAGGCAAAGAAACCAGAAAAAAATTGAAGAAAAAAGCCGAAGATTTTAAAAATCAAGCGGTGGACAACTACGAAAAAATCTCTGAAAAAACCGCAAACAAATATCACGACGTTTCGGAAAAAGTGAAACATCAGTATCACAATATTTCGGAGCAGGTGAAAGACGTAGCCGGAAAAGTAGCCGATTCTGTGAAAAAAGGCTACGAAAAATACATCGACAAAGCCATTTCCGGAACCTCAGACACGCTGAAAGACGTGGAAACTGAATTAGATGGTTTGAAGTAATTTACGCTTTAGGCTTTAAGCAATAGGCTTTAGGCTTATTGCTTTTGATTGGCAGGAAGCGGCGGGCTTTAGCCCGCTTTTAAAAAATTAAAATTTCTTCGGCTTTAGCCAAACTTCTGCAGGGAACAAAATTGTGAATCCCGTAACTCGCAACTCGAACCCCGAATCTCGTAACTCGATAAAAAATGATTGATATTCTAAAAGAATACTTTACGAAAAAAATAGAACTTTTCAAATTGGAGGCAGCGGAAAAATCTTCTGTCGGTGCCGGTTTCTTGATGTTTATTTTTCTTGCAGCCATCGCAATTTCTTTTTTCGTTTTGATGCTGAACATCGCCATCGGTCTGTTCATCGGGAAAAGTTTGGGAAACTACGGCTACGGATTGCTCGCAATGTCGATATTTTACTTGATTCTTTTCATTCTGATTTTAGTTTACAGAAAAGCTATCATAAAAAGCGTTGCCGATTTTATCATTAAATTTTTAAACGAATAGAAAAAATGTCTCTGAAATACAGCAGTTTAAAAGAACTTCGCACAAAAAAAGAATTTTTAAAAAAAGACATTTCCGAATTGGAAGATATTATCGTTTTTAAAAATCCCAAAGAAACATTGAGTGCCATTACGCACGGTTTTACGGATCCTTATCTGACGGAAGAAATCGAGGACGGCGAAACAAAAATCTCTTTAAACACGAGGAATATCGTTAAAGAAATCAGCACAAAAATAAAAGACCGCATCACCAAAAATTCCGTTTTGAATTTCTCAAAAAGCGATACAGCAGGCATTTTGGCGGAAAACACTTTGAAAATCATCATCGTTTCCTACATCGGAAAGTTGGCAAGAAAAAGTTTGGCGAGTTCAAATTGGAAGGTGAAAGCAATGGGTTTTGCGATGATTTACCTCGTTCCTATCATTCTAAAATCTGTAAGAAAAAAACTCGAAGACTATCAAAAAAATAAGACCATTTCCGGTTTGGAACAGATTATTTGAGTTTCAAATTACAAAAAGACTCTGTCGGTTTTCTCATCCAAAAATGAAACTGACAGGGTCTTCTGTAATTTCTACGACCTGAAACCTGCAACCTAAAAAATCATTACATTTGTTTTTTTCAATTTTTTATGAATCAACTTTTCAGACGAAAACACTACAGCGAATCCGACCATCCGTCCGGGCTTTTGCGCGTTCTTGGTGTTTGGGATATTGTGTTTTTCGGAATTGCGGCGATTATCGGTGCCGGAAGTTTCAGCAGTTTGGGCGAAGCGATTTTCAAAGGCGGTCCGGGCGTAACGATATTATACATTATTTGTGGTTTTGCGTGCGCTTTCACCGCGCTTTGTTATGCGGAATTTGCAAGTCGAATTCCAACTGCCGGTTCCGCTTACACTTATGCTTACGCGAGTTTTGGAGAATTAATCGCTTGGATTATCGGCTGGGCGTTGATTATGGAATATTCTTTCGGAAATATTTATGTGGCGTTTTCGTGGAGCGATTATTTCACAGGGTTTTTGGAAAGATTGGGCTATCACATTCCGGATTATCTCACTTGCAGTTATAGTGAAGCAAAAAACGCTTTTCTGAGACATTCCGAAAATCCGGAATTAATCAATGCGTGGAAAACCGCACCGATAATTGGAAATTTAAAACTTATCGTAGATATTCCTGCGTTGATAATCAACGGATTAATCACTTCGGTTTGCTATATCGGCATTAAAGAAAGTAAAAATTTCAATAATGTTTTGGTTATTCTGAAATTAGCCGTAATTATCCTCATCATTCTGATTGGTTTTCAATACATTAACACGGAAAATTGGCATCCGATAAATCCGCAAACCAACACGCCGTCTTTTCTTCCGAACGGATTTTCCGGCGTGATGAGCGCAGTTTCCGGTGTTTTCTTTGCATATATCGGTTTTGATGCGTTGAGCGTTCTGTCCGAAGAAACTAAAAATCCGCAAAAAAATCTTCCGCGCGGAATGATTATCTCTCTGATTATCTGCACTTTAATTTATATTGCGCTCACTTTGGTTCTGACGGGAATGGTAGATTACAAAAAATTTGACGGAGTCGGCGATCCGCTTTCCTTTATCTTTGAAAAATCCAATGCCAATGTCGTGTGGATGGAATTGGTGGTTTCTTTTGTGGCAATCATTGCAATCACAACCGTTTTGCTGGTTTTTCAAATGGGGCAACCGAGAATTTGGTACGCGATGAGCCGAGACGGATTGATGCCGAAACAATTTCAAAAAATTCATCCGAAATATAAAACGCCTTCTTTTGCTACGATTGTTACGGGAGTTGTGGTAGGAATTCCGATTTTTTTCACCAATAAAACTTTTATTTTGGACTTCACGAGCATCGGAACTATTTTTGCGTTCGTTCTCGTTTGCGGCGGTGTTTTACTACTTCCCGCAAAAGAGCGGTTGAAAGGCAGGTTTCATCTTCCATACATCAACAGCAAAATTATTTTTCCGGTTTTGTTCATCGGCGGTTTATCGTTTTTTTATTTTTGGCAACCGGATTTTTTCGCAAATTTGTTGGATTGGAGCGACAAAACAGAAGGCGAATTTAGAGTTTCAATCACCATTTTTATCGGCATTAATTTGATACTCTGCGTTTTGGCTTTTCTGAAAAATTTATCGTTAATTCCATTAATAGGATTGAGTTCCTGCCTTTATCTTCTCACCGGAATGAGCCACGACAATTGGTTTTGGTTCGGACTTTGGTTTGCAATCGGCTTGATTATTTATTTTGTTTACGGAAAAAAACACAGCAAATTAGCAATGAAATGATAAATGAGACCCTGATAAAAAAACACTCCTAAAAACCGAAAAAGTTTTATATTGCCGGTATTCTGTAAAAAACTAAGGAGTTTAAATTGAGCAAATATTATAGCCAATTAGATTGATCTAAACCATTTGTACGATTATTAGTCTTTACTTAACCTGAGATTCTGTGAATTTTTTGTTTCTTTGTAATGATACTCAACACATACAAAATGCAAGACATCCGCACATTATCTTTAAATCAACTCACCGATTACTTCGAGAAAATCGGGGAAAAACCCTTTCGTGCGAAACAAGTTTACGATTGGCTTTGGAGTAAAAATCTACATTCTTTTGAGGAAATGACGAACCTTTCCAAAAATCTTCGTGAACATTTGGTTAAAGATTTCGTCATCAATCCGGTTTCGGTAGATTTGATGCAGAAATCCAAAGACGGAACCATCAAAAACGGCGTCAAACTTCACGACGGATTATTGGTGGAATCGGTTTTAATTCCTACGGAAACTCGAACTACAGCCTGCATTTCCTCGCAAGTCGGCTGCTCTTTAAACTGCGAATTTTGTGCGACCGCCAAATTGAAAAGAATGCGAAATTTAGAAACGGCGGAAATCGTGGATCAAGTGGCAATCATCGATGAACAAAGCAAAATTTATTTCGGCAGACCGCTTTCCAACATCGTTTTTATGGGAATGGGCGAACCGCTGATGAATTACAAAAATGTGGCGGAAGCCATCCGAAAAATCACGCAAACGGAAGGCTTGGGAATGTCGCCGCGAAGAATTACCGTTTCCACATCGGGCATTCCGAAAATGATAAAAATGCTCGCCGATGAAAATCTGAAAGTCAAACTCGCACTTTCCCTACATTCCGCAACCGAGCATAAACGCAACGAAATTATGCCGTTTTCCGAAAAATTTCCTTTAACTGAAATCATGGAATCTCTGCAATATTGGTATCGCAAAACGCGCTCGCCAATTACTTTTGAATATTGCGTTTGGAAAAATATCAATGATAAAGACGAAGACATCAAAGCCTTAATCAAATTTTGCAGGCAAGTTCCGAGCAAAGTGAATTTGATTCAATACAATTCCATCGGCGAAAGCAAATTCGACCAAAAAAATCCCGCAGCCGAAGAACGCTACGTTCGCGAATTGGAAAATGCGGGAATCACGGTTGTAGTTCGGCGAAGCCGAGGCGGAGATATTGATGCCGCTTGCGGACAATTAGCGAATAAATAAGTGCTTTTGGTAATTGGCGATTTTTTGTAAAATACATTAAATGATAAACCTCGAAATCTGAATCTCGAAACTTAATTTTTTTTCGTAATTTAACCGCTCTAAAAAATTTTTACAATGAGCAACTTTGATATGTGGGAAGTTTTCATCCAAACAAAACCCGGACTCGCCCACAAACATGCAGGAACTGTGCAAGCGGCAACCGCAGAAACGGCGTTGCAAAACGCGCGAGATGTTTACACCAGAAGAATGGAAGGCACTTCAATTTGGGTGGTTCCGAGCAAATATATCGCAACTTCGGAAGGAATGGACAAAGAAGCATTTTTCGATCCGGCAGACGATAAATTGTACCGACACCCAACTTTTTACAACATTCCGAGTGATGTGAAAAATATGTGATTTTCATAGACTTGGAGAGAAAAGACAATGGACAAAAGACTTTTTGAGCCTAAACTAAATTTGGAAATGAATATAGATTATTGATATCCAAAAAAAATCAGTTAAATTTTTGGAGCAATTAAATCAATCTTTAAATTTTTAAATTATCATTAATACATTTTACATTAATACAAAAAAAAATGAAAAACATAATCCTCATTTGTCTGTTTTTGGGAATAGTGGCAAATGCGCAAAATATAGAGTTTGAAGACCAGAATTTTAAGAGTGCGTTGATTTATTTGGGCGTTGACACAAATAATGATGGTGAAATTTCGCAACAAGAAGCAAAAACGGCTACGAGTCTAAATGTAAAGTTTTGGAACATCACTTCTTTACAAGGAATTGAATATTTTACTAATTTGACGGTTTTTGATTGTAGTAATAACCATCTGACGGAATTAAATCTTTCCAATAATACCAATTTACTTTGGTTATTTTGTTCAGATAATGAACTCACAAGTTTAAATGTTCTTAACAACTCGCATATAATGGATATATCTTGCGCCGACAATAAACTTACGAGTTTAGATGTTTCTGATAATACTAATTTGCAATATTTGGATTGTGAAAATAATCTACTTACAACATTGGATATTTCTAATAATACCAATTTAGAAACTTTGCAATGCATTAATAATCAACTTACAGAGTTGGACGTTTCTAATAATACCAATCTGGAATATCTATTTTGCTATATCAATCAAATCCCAACTTTGAATCTCTCTAACCACACAAAATTGCGAATTTTAAACTGCTCTTCTAATCAACTTACAACGCTGAATCTCTTAAACACTCCTAAATTGACCCATTTATTGTGTGATGGTAATCAGCTTACCTCTTTGAACATTTCGGAAAGTAACGATTTGCAACATTTAGAATGTTCTTATAATCAATTAACAACATTGAATGTTTCTAACAACCACAATTTGCAATGGTTTGATTGCTATGATAATCATCTTGTTTCCTTGTATATGAAAAATGGAACAAATGAACAATATCAATTTTTAAATAATCCGAATCTTATATTTATTTGCTGTGATGCAAGTGAATTGGCAAGTGTGCAAAATCATGTAACACAATTTAATGTCGGAAACAATCCAATCATATCTACCGATTGCACAATCCTATCAACCCAAGAAACTCCAAAAAACAAAATTCTTATTTATCCAAATCCGGTGAAAAATATTTTGAATATTCAAGGTTTCGGGTTCAATGTTCAAGATTCCCGAATCTACGACATTTCGGGAAAATTAGTAAAAACATTTAGCGGAAATTCTGTGGATGTTTCCGGTTTTCAGAAAGGAATTTATATTTTAAATATTGATAATCAATCTGTTAAATTTATAAAAAATTAGACTTGGAGAAAAAATAAAAAACATTAATACATTTTACATTAATACAAAAAAAAATGAAAAACTACCTTTTAAAAATAGCAGACGACGCGCTGATTATGGGGCAACGTCTATCCGAATGGTGCGGAAAAGGTCCGTATTTGGAAGAAGATATTGCGCTCACAAATATTGCGTTGGATTATTTGGGGCAATCTTCGCTTTTTTACAAATACGCTTCGCAATTTCACGACGGAAAATCTGAAGACGATTTGGCTTTTCTGCGCTATGAACACGAATATTTGAACGCACAATTCACCGAAATTCCAAACGGAGATTATGCACAAACCATTTTGAAAATCTATTTTTTCTGCGTGTATCAAAAATTGCTCTACGAAAAACTTTTGCAAAGCGCAGATTCTCAACTTTCCGGTTTGGCGGAAAAATCTTTGAAAGAAGTGAAATACCACTACACACACGCCAAAACGTGGTTAGAAATCTTTGCAAAAGGAACAAGCGAAAGCCAATCCCGATTGAACGCCGCTTTGGAAAATCTTTGGGAATACACCGGCGGATTGTTCGATGAAACCGAAGACGAAAGAAATCTCGTGGATTTAAACCTCGTTCCCGATTCCAAAATTTTAAAAGAAGATTGGTCGAACATTATTTCCGCCGATTTTAAGGAATTCGGATTGAAAATTCCCGAAAGCACATTTATGCAAAAGGGCAGCAGAAAAGGCGTTCACACCGAATATTTCGGATATATTCTCTGCGAACTTCAATATATGCAGCGCGCTTATCCCGGATGTGAATGGTGATTTTTAATGTAACAATGTAACAATGTAACAATCTGATAATTATGAGATTAGATTGATTGAGAGATTAAAAATTTCCGATGTTTCGCTATTGAACCAACTCTAAATTTTGTTCTATCGCCTTTTTCACAAAAGCATTGAGTGTATATCCTTGAGTTTTTGCGGCAATAAACGCCTTGCGATGCAATTCCGGCGTAAGTCTCAAATTAAAACTGCCTTTATAACTTTTTTCTATCGGAATATTTTCGCGTTCACAATCTTTAATGTGTTCATCTATCATATAATGAAACGCTTTTTTCAGTTCATCAACGCTTTTTCCTTCAAAAGTAATTAAATCATTAATGCCTTCTACTTTTCCGAAGAAAACATCATCCTCGGACGAAAAATGAACCGAACCCATAAAACCTTTATAATTCAATATATCCACTGCTTTCATCTGTTTATTTTTTTTTGATATTAAACCTTTTGCCGTCAATTCCTTGATAACCAAAAGCTTCTACAAAGATAAAAATATACCACTAAAAATAGGTCGCTATTTATAGGTCAAACGCATTAAAATTTTAGATATTTGTAATAAACAAGTTAGACATATTTAATAATTTCTAAATATTTAAGTATAATTTTAACGTAAAAAAAATTTAAAAAGGTTTGAAAATATTTTAAACGCAAAAATTTCACTCTGCAAATGGGAAAAACGTATTAAGAGAACGCAAGCCTTTGCTAAATGTAATGCCGTTGCGTTTTCGAAAAATAAGGATAAAACATAGAAATCTTTGCGTTAAAAAAAAATTTCAGCGTGTGTATGTTAGTGTTCGGAAGTTTTGCTTTCGGGCAGACGAAGCGAGTACCAAAACAGGGTGAGATTATTACGATTACTCCTACTTATATTGATCCAACTTCAAAGGCAACACCGCCAGGTTCCTATGTTAAGTGGGGATGGGGAAGTGATTGTGATGGACGGGGGATCTGTGGCATTGTTCTTTCCCCTGAAAAATTAGGAGGAAATGGAATTATTGTAACTAATGATTCTGCTTTATCCAAATCAAAGAGCGATTATATGTTGGTTTTAGAAATAGGTGCTCCTATCGCTTCCGATATTGATACCGATTTACATATAGATAAAAATCTAACAATTGATGTCAACGGAACTACAAGAACAATTCCAGCAGGAGTTTATCCATTGGTAATGGGAAAAACGAAATATGGAAATTATTTTGTGCCTGTGAAATAAACTTATCAGTATTCTATTGGTAGTAAAAAATATTCAGTAGCTACGAATATGTGGTTTTGCCGATTTCCTAAAAACCGGATATGCCCGCCAAAGCAGAAATAAAGTTGGCAAGAATTAATTAAATGCAATGAAAATATTCGGTTTTTTAAAAAAGTTTTCTCTTATCCGAATATTTTTTTAACTAAATAATAATTTAAAGAGAAAGCGCAAATTTAAAATGAAAAATTTATTGAAAATTTTTAGTTTATGTATGTTAATGTTCGGAAGTTTCGCTTTCGGGCAGACGAAAACGGGAGGAGAAGAGTATTCGATAGAGGTTCCCGCCTCTGTAAAATCCAAGTATTCGGAATCCGATGTTGTAAAAAATCCAAAGATATTTAACATCGTTAGTGATAAGGGATTGACAATTACTTTTGATCAATTGAACAAAATAGTTTCAATCAAGGCTTCCAGAGAAGTTTATAATGCTTATCAAAAATTGGGGTATAACCCTTTTGACGAAGAAGTTAATTCCACTACCGGTAAAGCAAGTTGTAGAAGTAAATGTATGAATGCGCCAACAGGTGTAGGTGTTGGATCGTGCTGGCTTGACTGTATTCTTACTACTTTGGGACTTTAAAAAAGTTTAGATTAATAGAGATGCGAGGATTTTAATTTTTTTATAGTATCTTCGTGTCTCTATTTTATTATTTATTTTAAAAAATAATTTCATTATGAGCGAAAAAATTCCTGCAGCATTTCTGCTGTTGTTAATGGTAGTATTGATTGCGGTATATATTTACACAATTATCGATATTTTACGGAGTAATAAATCCGGAGAATTAAAATTATTATGGATGATTTGTGTTTTATGTATGCCATTTTTAGGAACAATCTTATATTTTTGGATTGGAAAAAAAAGCAGATATCAGCGCACCTAACTAACACTAAATCACCAATTTAAAACAATTATTTTCATCCTGTCTAAAAAACAGGGTTTCTACTAACTTTGTCAAAGTGTTAAAAGTTCGTAGCGTTTCGACTTCGCTCAGGGTGACATTGCTCAACGTGCACGGTTATAAATTGTCTATCGTTATCCGTTGTCAGGCTGACACTTCGACAGGCTCAGTGTGACCCGTCGAAGCCCTTTTGTTTAACCCCTTCATCTTCGTTCAGGCTGTCCAAAAACAAAAATCCCGCCAAAACATTCATCTTGGCGAGATTTTAAAGATTGGAAAAAGTTACTAAGAATTTTCCGGATTTTGTTTGGCTTTTCTTTTAGTAAATCTTGCTTTCAAATCTTCATAAACAGGCGTCGCCGTAGGAATTC